>DATBRX010000131.1:0-57482 GCA_036560085.1 Candidatus Limnocylindrales bacterium | reverse complement strand
CGCAACGCGAGGCCGGGGCGAACGCGCATTCGCGAGCCGCGCTTGTCACTCCACTGGACAGGGACATTGGCGATGCTGTAGCCGCGGCGGCGGGCGAGGTGGATGAGCTCGGCGTCGAAGACGATGCTCGTTAGGCGCTGTTGCCCGAACAGGTCGTGCGCGACCTCGCGCCGGAAGCCCTTGAAGCCGCACTGCGTGTCCGGCACGGGACCAGTGACCCACACCGCGGCGAGCCAGTGGAAGAACCGCCCGATCAAGCGCCGATGGAACGGCTGGCTCTGGCGGCGGTCGGTTCCGTCAGGCTGGACACGACTGCCGAGCGCGACGTCGTGGGTGGTGAGCGCGTCGGTCAGGAGGGGCAGCTGGTCAGGCGGGGTCGCGAAATCCGCGTCGGCGAAGCACACGAAGTCACCTGTTGCCTCGAGCATGCCCGCCCTGACGGCCGCGCCCTTGCCCTCGTGAGAACGTTTGAGCAGGCGCAGCTGGGGCGTTGAGCCGGGGGCGAACTCGGGCCGCGTGGCGACGATCTGGGCAGTGCCGTCGGTCGAGCCGTCGTCCACGACGAGGATGTCGGTAAGCCCGAGCTCGGTCGCTGGGCGCGAGCCTTCACGGGGTGGGCCGCCCCTGCGCAGGTAGCCGAACAGCTCGTTCAGCGCCGAGCCGATGCGCGCCTCCTCGTTGTACGCGGGGAGGACGAGGGTGACGCTAGGCCGCGGCTGGCTGGACATCCATCGATCCTGCTTGGGGCGCGGCTTTGGGTCGTGCCTGAACTGAATGAGCCGAGCGCAGCGGCCAGCACGCGGCGAGGATGGCGAAGCCGCCCGGCCACAGCGCGGGCAGGCTGATCGCGGCGGCAATGGGGACCGTCCAGCGTGCGTCGCGCCGGGCGCCCCAAAGGACGATGAGTGCCGCGAGGGGCAGGCGCAGCACCAGCGGAACGGGCAGCGCCGGCCAGGGTGGCGCCGTGCCGGCGCTGTCGGTCAGCATCTGCAGCCAGCCCAGCCACTGGGCAGGCAGGAACACGAGGGTGCCGGCGACGATCAGCGCGGTCGCCGCGAGGGCAACGCTGAGGGAGCGCCACTCGCGCCGCGCGGCAAACCACAGCAGCCCGATGCCCGGCGTGACTTTGGTCAGCAGCACGAACGACCACGCGGCCGGGTAGCGCATGCCGAGCACGATCGCGGCGGCGAGCAGCAGGTGGATGTTGCCGTGGTACAGATCGAGCGCGACCGGTGGAAAGGCGAGCAGGATCAGCATCTGGCGCCTGCCGAGCCAGGCGAGCGTGGTCAGCAGCAGCACGTACCAGCCCGTCACGAAGATCGGGAACGGCAGGGCCGTGAACGGTGCGAGGAGTAGCGCGATCGGCGGCGCGTAGGCGAAGAACCCCAGGTCGCCCACATTGCCGTGGTACGGGTGCGCGAGGTCGACGCTCCAGTACGCGACGATGTCGAAGCCAAGCGAGCCCTTCTGCGCCGCGCTGACCAAGAAGATGTAGGCAGCGAAGACGAGCCCGATCACCACGGCGGCGTGCACGAGGATGCGCCGCTGCGCAGGCTGGCGGAAAAGGGCAGTCACGAGCGCAAATGTGCCTCGCGCGCGCAGCGCGAACGATGGCCCGTTCGTACCCGTTAGGCGTACCGGCTAGGCCTTTGGTACGGGTCCCTGCCCCCTAGGTCCGTTGCTACGGTGCACCGCAGTCATGATCGCTCTAGGACTGTTTGCGGCCGCCTTCCTGGTCAGGGTAGCGGTCGGCGCTGCCTTCGCGGGTCCCGCCTACCCCGACTCCTACTACTACTACAGCGTCGCCCAGTCGCTGGCTGGCGGTCATGGCCTGACGATCGACTACATCTGGAATTTCGTCGACGTCGGCGGGCAGATACCGACCGACCCGACCCTGCCCATCCCCTCCAATGGCCACTGGCTGCCGCTGGCGGTGCTCGTCCAGGTGCCCTTCATCTGGGTGCTTGGCACCACAGCGCTGGCGTCCCAGCTGCCGATGTGGCTCATTGGGGCGGCGGCGGCGCCACTGACCTACTTCATTGCCCGCGACGCCGGCCTGGAGACGCGCCTGTCCGTGGCCGCGGGGCTGCTGGCCGCGGTACCGGGCGGCTTGACGCCGTTCTTCGGCCAGCCGGACAACTTTGGGCTCTTCATGACACTTGGCGCGCTGGCGCTGTGGCTGTGCGCGCGCGGTATGCGCGGTGATCGCCGCGCGTTCGTGCTCGGTGGCGCCGTTGTTGGCCTCGCCGCGCTGGCGCGCAACGACGGCGTGCTGCTCGGAGTGCCGTTCGCGCTCGCGTTCGCACGCGAGCTGGTGCGTGGCCGTGGGCGCGGGCAGGTGATCGGCTGGTCCGCGGCCATCGGCTGCATCGGGCTCTTCGGGCTGTTCTACGGGCCGTGGCTGTATCGCCAGCTCGAGGTCTTCGGTTCGATCGCGCCATCGGCGGCGAACGGACGGATCCTGTGGATCAGCGACTACGGCCAGCTGTTCAGCGTCACCGCCCCGGCAACGCCCGCGACGCTCCTCGCCGACGGCTGGGGGCCGTTCCTCGCTTCGCGGCTGAGCGGGCTGCTGAGCGCGCTGGGCCAGTTCGCGCTCCTGCCGCTCGTCGTGGTCTTGACGCCGTTTGCGCTCATTGGGGCGTCGGCACGAAGGCGCGACACCAACGTCGTCCCGATGCTCATCTACGGGCTCGTCCTATTCGCCGCAAGCGGCCTGGTCTTCGCTGTGCACGTGCCCTACGGCACATTCATCCACTCGGCAGTAGCGCTCCTCCCCCACACGTTCGTGCTCGTGGTCATCGGCGTGGGTGGCGCGGTGCGCTGGATCGCTGAGCGCCGTCCCACCTGGGATGCGGCCACGGCGACGCGGCGCTTCGCATACGGCGCGGTCGCCGTCGCCTTCTTGGGCGCGGTCGGCCAGTCCCTGATCACCATCGGCGAGTGGCGCGCGGTCCGTGACGTCGAGTCGCGCCTGGCCGCGGCGCTGATCGTCGCGCCGCACAGCGACCGCGTCATGTCCGGCGACAGCGGCGCCTATCACTACCTGAGCGGCCATCCGGGCGTCATCTCGCCGAACGATGATTTGGCGACCATCGAATCAGCGATGCGCGCCTATGACGTGCGCTGGCTGGTGCTCGAGCAGGGTTCGATCGTTCCCGCCCTGGTGCCGGTGCTGAACGGCACGGTGCATCCGACCTGGTTGTCCGCGCCGGTCGCCGTCGTGCCGTCGCGCGTCAGCGCGCCAGTGGCGACGATCAACCCGGTGACCGTCGCGAGTCCCGCGGGCGCCGTCTACGCGGTGTGCCTCACGCCTGAAGATCCGCGGTGCGAGCAATGACGGCGACGGCGCCCACCATGGGCGCGGTCCATGCCCACGTCTGGCGGCGGCCGCTTGTCGCGAGCGCCACGACCTTTGCCGCGCTCTACGTTCTCGGGCTGGCCATCGGCCTGCTCGTGATCGCGCTCGTGCGCGATCCGCTCTCAGAAGGAACGAGCTACTACGTCGACGTGGCGCGCAACCTGGTCAACGGCCGCGGCCCGGTGATCGATGCAATCTGGAGCTACGCCACGCCTCCACTGACGCTGCCCCGGCCAGCGTTCGAACTCTGGCAGCCGATGGCCTCCTTCGTCGCCGCCGCCGGGTTGGCTCTTTTCGGCCCGTCGTTCAGCGCGGCCCAGATGGGTTTCGTCCTGTTGGGCGCCACGCTCGCGCCGATGGCCTGGCTCGTGGCGCGCGACACGGCCCGCGCCCTGAAGCTGGACGAGCGGCGTTCCATGACCGTCGAACTCGGCGCCGCGTTGTTGACCGCCAGCTCGGCGCCGCTGCTGCTCGCAACGGGCGCGCCTGACTCGACCATTCCCTTCGCCGTTCTTGGAGTCGCGGCGGGCCTGCTCATCCCACGCGCCGTTGCCGGCGAGCGTAAGAACGTCATCGCGCTGGGCGTGACGCTCGGTCTCGCCTACCTGACGCGGATGGAAGCGGTGTGGCTGGGAGTCGCCTTCGTGGTCGGCAGCCTGCTGGCCGGTCAGTCGGTGGCCCGGACCTTCGCCACATCGACGGGGGTCGCTGCGATCGCGGCACTCGTCGCGCTGCCCTGGTGGGCGCGCAACCTTGCCGTATTCGGCACGCCGCTGCCCGGCCAGGTGACCGACAACATCTTCCTGACGCGCAACGAGCAGATCTTCGCCTACACCGATCAGCCGACGCTCAGCGGGTTCCTGGCCCAGGGCCTGCTCACGATCCTGGGCAACATCGGAGGCGCGTTGTGGCACGACGCAGTCGACGTGCTCGTGGTTGGCGCTGGCCCGGTGGCGGTCATCGGCCTCGTGACCGTGGCGGCCGCTCTCGCCGGACGCACGTCGCTCTCCAGGCAGGGGCCGCTCGCCATGTTGCTGTTGAGCGGCGCCATCACGTTCTTCGCAACGAGCGTGCTCTTCCCGGTCGCGACGCTCTGGGGCACGTTCGAGCACGCCGCCGGGCCGCTCCACGTCGGCTTGATCGTGGCCGCCGTCGTGGGCCTAGACGCCTTGGTGGCGCGCATCCGCGTCTGGCGGAGCTGGCCGCGCTCGAACTCGTGGCTCGCCCCGGCAGCGCTCGCCCTGGCCACGATTCCCATCACGTCCCTCGCCCTGGTCGGCGCGGCCAACGCTGCACTGACCGATAGCGCTCACATCCAGAGCGTGGCGGCGGCCTTGCCCGGCGGCGCCGAGCCCGTGATCACCGATCGGCCCATTTGGTTGTCGAGTGCCACCGGCCGGCCGGCCCTCGCCCTGCCCGACGAGGCGGTCGGCTCGATCACGCAGCTGGCGCGTGACTTCAACGCCGGGCTGGTCGTCGTGACCGAGCCGCGCGGCGCTTTCCCGGGCGTGTTGCGCTCCGCTGAAGCTGCCGCTTGCTTCGTGGAGGTGCCCGGAATGCCTTCCGAGAGTGCCGCCTTCACGGTCAATGAGGCCTGTCGATGAGCGACAACGAGCGCGACGTGGTGCGTGCGCGCACCACAAGTCGGGACGTCCCAGCGACCTATACTCCGAATTCGATGGAGAACGGCACCTTGGCCGCCAACCGCCAGGTGCAAGCCGATGCGTCTCCCGTGCCGGAGGCGGAGTCCGCACTGGCGGCCGACGCTACCCCGCTCGAGGCTGATCCGCGAATCGCGATGGCTCTCCTGGGTGCCCAAGAGCAGGAGCGCTCTCGCCTCGCCGAGGAGCTCCACGATGGTCCGGCGCAGGCCTTTGCCAACGCCATCTTCCAGACGCAGCTCGTCGAGCGCGCGCTGCGCGAAGAACCGGCCGCCGCGGTTACGGAGCTGACCGCGCTGCGCACGCTGCTGGAGCGCGAGCTGGACACGCTGCGTGGCTACATCAACCAGCTCCGGCCGTCGCTCGGCGAGGCCGTCGGGCTCGACGATGCCCTGCGCGACAGCGCGTCGGCAATCAGCCAGCGCTCCGGACTGCCAATCGAGCTCCGGCTCGAAGCCGCGGGCAACTATCTTCATGCCGCCGCGCGCACTGTCGTGCTGCGCGTCGCCCAGGAGGCCCTGCGCAATATCGCCAAACACGCATCAGCCAGTCGGGCATGGATCCACACCAGCGAGGGCGTAGCTCCCGACGGCAGCCCGACGTGGGTGCTCGAAGTCGGTGACGACGGCCGCGGCTTCGACTACACGACGGTTACTGCCAATCCCAACCGCCGCCACTTCGGACTGCGTTTCATGCGCGAGCGGGCTGAATTGCTCGGCTCGAGCCTGGCCATCAAATCCCACCATGCCGCCGGCACGGTCGTGCGGCTCACCATCGCTCTACAAGAGAGGAGTCACCAGTGAACGAAGCCGATTACAGCGGGCCTGACCGGAGACGCGGAGGGCCTGACCGGCGCAACCCCGAGCAGCGCACCAAGATCCTGCTTGTCGACGACCACGCCCTGTTCCGCATGGGCATGCGCCAGATGCTCGACAAGGAGCCCGATTTCGACATCGTCGCCGAGGCCGAGGACGCGCGTGAAGCATTCTCGATGGCGGTGGAGATGACGCCCGACATTGTCTTGCTCGACCTGTCGCTGCCTGCCCCGGGCGGCATCGAGACGACGCAGCGCATCAAGCGCGAGGTCCCGTCAGCGGGCATCATCGCCCTCGCGGTCGCAGAGGACGAGGACCAGCTGTTCGAGGCCATCAAGGCCGGTGCCGCGGCATTCATCCTCAAGGACATCAACCCTGATGACCTCGTCACCATCATCCGCCGCGTTCGCGCCGGCGAGTACCTGATCAACGACAAGGTCTTTTCACGCCCGTCGGTCGCGTCACGCGTCTTGAAGGAGTTCCGCGAGCTGGCGGTGTACGGCCAGGAAGCAGCTCCCATCTTCGCGCCGCTCTCGCCGCGTGAGGTCGAGATCCTGGACAACATCGCCAAGGGCATGACCAACAAGCAGGTCGCGTATGCGCTGACGATCTCCGAGCAGACGGTGAAGAACCACATGAGCTCGATCCTGCGCAAGCTGTCGGTCAACGACCGCACGCAGGCCGTGGTCTACGCGATGAAGCAGGGCTGGATCCGGATCCCCGAGGACTGATCTTGAGCACGGATACGGGTGTGGATTCGACCGATGGATAGGACGCTGCCTCAGCTGGCGGGCGAGCTCGCCGCGGACCAGGCGACGCTCGAGCGCGAGCTTGCCGAGATCGAGATGCTGCTGCGCCAGACCGCGACCGAGAGCGAGCGCCACGAGGCGCGGCGCATCCAGGCCGAGGAACGCGTCACCGCGCTCGAGCGCAACGAGCCTGTTGCGCCGGAGCTGGCAGAGGCACGGACGGCGCTCCTGGCCCAGACGCGACGGGTGACGCTGATGCAGGCCCAGCTCGACGTGCTCGGCGGCAAGCAACGCGCGCTGCAGCGCTTCCGCGACCGGCTGGCAGAGATACTGCCCGTCATGCGCGCCGTCCCCCCGGACGGCATTGTGGCCGCCTCGGCCCCCAATACGAACCCGGGCGAGGACCTGGCCGCCCAAGAGCAACTGCGCCGCGAGATAGCGCGCCAGATGCACGATGGGCCGGCGCAGAGCATCGCTAACATCGCCCTGCAGGCGCACGTGGTCCAGCGGCTATTCGAGCGCCAGCCCGAGCAGGCCCAGGCTGAGCTGGCCGAGCTCGTGCGCATGGTCGAGCACGCGCTCGCCGCGACCAAGGATTTCATCTTCGACGTACGGCCGATGGTGCTCGATGACCTGGGCCTCGTGCCGACGCTGCGCCGCTCGTCCCTGGAGCGCGGCCGGCGCGCGGGCCTCGCGGTGCGCTTCGAATCGGTCGGCGCAGACCGACGCCTGAGGTCAGACCTCGAGAGCGCGCTGTTCCGGATCATCGACGACGCCATGAGCGGTTACCTGTCAGGCGCGCCCGCGGCGCTCAGCGTGAAGCTCAACTGGACCGCAGGCAGCGTCAGCGCCACGATCCAGGCCAGCAGCGCGCAGGCCACCCAGAGCGCCGCGACCCGGGCCCACGCCGTCGTTGCCGCCGCGCGCCACGAACGAACTCTGCCCGCCGCCCTGGCATCGATGATCCGCGAACAGGAGCGCGACGACACGTTGCGTGCCACCGGGCTGCCCGAGGGGGCGTGGAGCGACATCCAGCTGCGTGCTGATGCTGCGGGGCTGCAGGTGACCCTGTCGAGCGACCGTTCGACGCTCGAGGTGAGCACAGCCACGGGCTGACGCCCCGCTGCGAGCGGCTCGGTGCCCCGCTGCGGGCGTGCTCGATGCCCCGCCTGACCGGTCACCGAGCACGAATCCGGGCAGGACTAGTGGCTACCCGGCTTGGACTCTCGTCCCATTTCGGCAGCGCTGCGGTGCGGCGCATCTTTGGCGCGTCCTTCTTGATGGACTAATCCAATACCGGAGGGTGTTCGAATGCTTCAGTACCTGGTGAGCCTGATTCGCAGCGACGAGCGCGGTCAGGGTCTGGCCGAGTACGCGCTGATCCTGGCGCTCATCGCCGTCCTGGCGATCGCCGCGGTCACGTTCCTCGGTGGCCAGATCAACAGCATCCTGTCGAACGTCGGCAACAAGATCTGATCTCGTTCGCCACAAGCGACAAGCAGGGCGTCGGCCGCAAGGCCGACGCCCTTTTCCTTTGCCCGGCACACCGCCAATCGGCCAGGGCGTGATGCCTTACGATCGGCGCCATGGACGACCGCGGTCAGAGCCTGGCTGAGTACGCGCTGATCGTCGCCCTCATCGTGATCGTGGCACTGGTCGCGCTGACCCTGTTCGGCACCCAGATCAACGACATCCTCTCGATCATCGCCGACACGATCAACGGCTAGCGTCGTCCGCGCGGTGGCGGAGCCTTGACGCACCGCCTCGTTGCGCAGCTGCCCCGTGCGACGGCAGGCGGCGCCGCCAATGGGTACCGCTTTCCTATTTCGGCCCCCAGTGGCCTGGGCCAGAGTCGGGGCAGCGTCGCGGCTATTGCGATGCAAGCACTTATCGACGGAGCACTGAAGTGAAGTTCGCATCTGGGCGCGCGCCTGCTCGAATGAAGCAGGCCGGACAGGGACTGGCCGAGTACGCACTCATCCTGGCCCTCATTGCGGTGGCGTCGATCATCGCGATCACTTTCATGGGCGGCTCGATCAACTCGATGCTGTCCGACCTCGGGAACCGCATGTAGCGGGTGGAGGGCCCGCGGCAGCGGGAGCGCCCGCTCGTGGGAGCGCCGCCTGAGTCCTATCTCGCGGGACCAGGTGGCGCTCTCTTTTCTTGTGCGCCCAGCGCCCTGGCCAGCGTGAATGAGGGGTCGTTTCGCCGGGCACCAGGCGGGTGGTCGGTACGGTGCAGAGGCGCATGGTCCTAGCCCATTCGGGGCATCGCGACACCCCTGCACCGCTTCTATGGTCGTTGACACCTGTCACACCACGCTTGGAGAGGCACCTTGAAGCGCGCCAACCGATTCATGCTCATTGCCGGTGTCCTGCTCGCCGCCGTCGCCTTCGTGGCGGTGCTCGCATTCGGCGGCCTGGGCAGCCCGACCGTCGATGCGCCGCCGGCCGACGTCAACGTCGTCGTGGCCGCAGTCGACCTGACCCTGGGCACCGAGCTCACGGCCGACAAGCTGACCACTCAGCCGCGCCCGCAGGCAGATGCCTCGGGCACATATCAGCATCCCGAGGAGCTGGTGGGCCAGATCGTCCGCCGCGCCGTCCCGGCAGGCCAGGCCCTCACGGCCAGCGATTTCGACACGACCGCCGTGGCCCAGATCGCCGGGTCGATCCAGCCCGGACTCGTCGCGATCGCGATTCCGCTGAGCAAGGTGGACGCCGTGGGCGCGCTGCTGCAGCCCGGTGATCGGGTCGACGTCCTCATCTCGATGCGCGACACCGACTCGCTCAACCCGCAGGTGCTGCCCAACCCGAACTACGGCCACGTGAGCCCGGATGGCACGGTGGTGGATACCAACCCGTACATCTCGGTCGACGAATTCATGAACAACACCACCGTCAAAGTCGTCGTGCAGAACGTGCAGGTCCTGGCGGTCATGGCGCGGTCAAACGACCCCAACAACGGGGTTACGCCAAATGGCGTGCCCGAGCCGGACGTGGTCGTCGTGCTCGCGGTCTCGCCCCAGCAATCCGAAGTCGTGCGTTTCGCCCAGCTCGACGGCAACGTGTCGCTCCTCATGCGGGCGCCCGGCGATAGCGGGGCACCGGACACAACCACCAGCGGTATCACCCTGAAGGAGCTGGTCGACCAATGGGGGGTCCTGCCGCCCAAGTCGGTCACGCCCTGAACCGGTGGGTGGGGAGGCCGCACGTCCGTGAGCACAACTGAGCCGATCCGGGTGGTGATCGTCGACGACATCATCGAGACGCGCGACCACCTGGCGAAGCTGCTCAGCTTCGAGTCGGACATGGCCGTCGTCGGCAGCGTCGGTTCTGGCCAGGAGGCGCTCAGCCTGGCCACGCAAGCGCCGGTCGACGTGCTGCTGCTCGACATCAACATGCCCGGCATGGACGGCATCGCCACGGCCGAGCAGCTGTCGCTGCGTGTGCCCACGGCCTCGATCATCATGATGAGCGTCCAGGGCGAGCCCGACTACCTGCGCCGCGCGATGCTCGCCGGCGCGCGCGAGTTCCTCGTCAAGCCGTTCAGCAGCGACGAGCTCGCGGCGTCGATCCGAAACGTCCATCAGCGCGAGCGCCAGAAGCTCGATCGCGTTGCCAGCGTCCGACCCGCGGCGTCCGGCAACGGCCATGCCGAGCCCATCCAGGCCCACAACGGCCAGGTGGTGACCTTCTTCTCGCCCAAGGGCGGCGTCGGGCGCACGACACTGGCCGTCAACTTCGCCGTGGCCGCCAAGGCCGAGCTCGGCAAGAAGGTGGCGCTCGTCGACGGCGGCCTGCAATTCGGCGATGTGGGCGTGCTGCTCAACCTCAATCCCAAGAACCAGACGATCGCCGATGTGGCGCGCGAGATGGCGGGCGGGGACATGGAGACGCTCGAGACAACGCTCGTCGATCACAGCACCGGCGTGCGCGTGCTGATGGCGCCGCCCAGCCCGGAGATGGCCGAGCTCGTAACGCCCGACCACGTCTCAAAGATCATCTCCGCGCTGCGCCTGACCCACGACCTGGTCGTGGTCGACTGCTCGCCGCTGCTCCAGGACGTGACGCTCGCGTTCCTCGATCAGTCGGACATCGTGCTGACCGTGCTGACGCTCGAGATAACCAACATCAAGAACATCCGCCAGTTCCTGGCCCTCGTCGAGCAGCTCGGCTATCCGGAGGGCAAGGTCCAGCTGCTGCTCAACCGCGCCGACTCTGGCTACGGCATCCGGCTGCACGACGTCGAGAGCTCGATCGGGCGCAAGATCAGCCACAGCATCGTGTCAGACGGCCGGACCGTCGTGTACGCCCTCAACCGCGGCGTGCCGTTCGTCGTCGGCGCGCGCCAGACGCGCGTCGCCGAGGACGTCGTGCGCTTGACCAAGACCATCGTTGGTGGCGAGCAGGTACAGCCGGGTCAGGCCCCAGCGCGCGCCGCGCAGCGAAAGTCAGGTGGCCTGTTCCAGTGGCGCGCCCACTAAAGGAGAAGGGCTAGATGTCTCTGCTGCGCCGCATAGAAAGCGCACGACCAGCCGCCGACATGCCGGGCATCGCCCCGGCGGATCCGGCTGCGTCGCAGAACCCCGGGAGCCAGCCGCCGGTCCGGCCACCGGCCGGCCTTGAGCGGCTGCCGACCGCGCCTCCCCCGGCTCCTGGCTCGCCCGGCCAGGGCGGTGCCCCGACGACCGGGCGGATGCTCGCCCAGGTGCCGCTGCGCGAGTCGTTCCGCGATGCCAAGTTCCGCATTCAGCAGCGCGTCATCAGTGACATCGATCCCAAGCTCGACCTGGCCAACGCGGTCGAGGTCCGGCGCGAGATCGAGGAAGCATTCGGCCGCGCGCTCGACGCCGAGGGCCTGGCGCTCACCCGTGCCGAGCGCACGCGCATGCTCGAGCAGATCACCGACGAGATCGTCGGTCTTGGCCCGCTCGAGCCGCTGCTGCGCGACGAGGGCATCACCGAGGTGATGGTCAACGGCCCGCGCCAGGTGTACATCGAGCGCTCGGGCAAGCTGGAGCTGACCAACGTCACCTTCCAGAACGACGAGCACGTGATGCGCATCATCGATCGCATCATCTCGCCCATCGGCCGCCGAGTCGATGAGTCGAGTCCCATGGTCGACGCGCGCCTCGTCGACGGGTCGCGCGTCAACGCGGTGATCCCACCCATCTCGCTTGTCGGCCCGGTCCTGACCATCCGCAAGTTCGCGGCCACGCCGCTGACCACCGACGACCTCATCCGCTTCGGCACCTCGACACCGGAGATGTTTGACTTCCTGCGGGCGTGCGTCGAAGCGCGCCTCAACGTCTTTGTCAGCGGCGGCACGGGCTCCGGCAAGACGACGATGCTCAACGTTCTCTCATCGTTCATTCCCAACGACGAGCGCATCGTCACCGTCGAGGACGCGGCCGAGCTCCAGCTTCGCCAGGAGCACGTGGTCACGCTCGAGTCGCGCCCGGCCAACATCGAGGGCAAGGGCGCGATCCCCATCCGCGAGCTCGTGCGCAACGCCCTGCGCATGCGGCCCGATCGCATCATCGTCGGCGAGTGCCGCGGCGGTGAGGCGCTGGACATGCTCCAGGCCATGAACACCGGCCACGACGGCTCCATGTCGACCGGTCACGCCAACACGCCGCGCGACATGCTCGCCCGCCTCGAGACAATGGTGCTGTTCGCCGGCGTCGAGCTGCCGCTGCGCGCTGTGCGCGAGCAGATCGCCTCAGCCGTCGACCTGATCGTGCACCAGGACCGGCTCAAGGACGGGTCGCGCAAGATCACCAACATCACCGAGGTCCAGGGCATGGAAGGCGACGTCATCGTCCTGCAGGACGTGTTCATGTTCGAGCAGACCGGCATTGTCGAGGGCAAGGTCCAGGGTCGGCTGCGCCCGACCGGTGTGCGACCGCGCTTCAGTGAGAAGTTCGAGGCGCACGGCATCCACCTGCCGCCGCGCATGTTCGGGCAGCCGATCTAGCCATGGATCCACTCGTCATCCTCGTCGCCGCTGGTGCCGCCGTCGGCGTGCTGCTGATCTTCGTCAGCCTCGCCGGTGGCTCCGACGTGAACGCGCGCCTCGAGCGCTACGCCGCGGGCGACAGCGACCGCCACGACACAGAGGCCAAGCGCGACCTGGGCGAACGCATCGCCACATCAGCCGCGCTGGCCAACTTCAACCGCATCGTCGAGCGCCGCGACTGGGGCAGCAACCTCGCCCGCGAGCTTGCCCGGGCCGACCTGGCCCTGAAGCCCACCGAGTTCCTGGCCATTCGCGCTGGCGCGATCCTCGGGCTGCCCCTGCTGTTCGTCGGCCTGAGCCCACTCATACCTCTGTTCGCCAGCCCAATCGCGTGGATCGCGGCGCTGCTGGTCGGGTACTGGCTGCCAAAGTTCTGGCTCGGCCGGCGCAAGGGCAAGCGGCTCAAGGCGTTCAATACCGGGCTCGCCGACACGATCATGCTGCTCGCCAACTCGCTGCGCGCCGGATCGTCCTTCCTGCAGGCGGTCGAAATGATCGTGCGTGAGACCCGACCGCCCATGTCGACCGAGTTCGCGCGTGTCATCCGCGAGGTCAACCTGGGCCTGCCGCTCGACGAGGCACTGGCCAATCTCCAGCGCCGCGTGCGCTCGGACGACCTCGACCTGATGACCACGGCCATTGCCATCCATCACACGGTCGGCGGCAACCTCGCCGAGATCCTCGACAGCATCGCGTTCACCATCCGTGAGCGGGTGCGCATCAAGGGCGAGATTCGAACGCTCACCGCGCAGCAGCGCATGTCGGGCTATGTCGTTGGCTTCCTGCCGATCGCGCTGGTCCTACTGCTATCGGTCATCGCGCCAACATTCATGGCGCCCATGCTCCAGAAGCCCCCCGAGCTGCTCGGGCTGCCCGCGGGCATGTTCATTCTCGCCGGAGGCGGATTCATGATGCTCATAGGCTTCATCCTCATCCGGCGCATCGTCGACATCGAGGTCTAGCGATGCTTCCGATCATCATGGCCGGCGTCGCCGCGCTGGGCGTCCTGCTCGTCTTCCTCGCCCTCGCCGGATCCAAGCAGATGGACCCGGTCCAGGCCCGGCTGTCGCAGCTCGGCTCGATGCAGGCCCGCACGCTCGAGGAGATCGAGCTCCAGCAGCCGTTGTTCGAGCGCACCCTGCGCCCCCTGGCTACTCGTCTGTCAGGCATCGCTCAGCGCTTCGCCAGTCCGTCCAAGGTCAGTCGCACGGAGAGGCGCCTGTCGATGGCCGGCAACCCGGGCGCTCTGCGAACGATCGATTTCCTCGGCATGAAGCTGGTCATGGCCGGCCTGTTCGGCGCGGGCGCGTTCGCGGTCTTCGGCATCCTGATGGGCAACGCGCCCTTCGGCTTCATCGGCGCGCTGGCCATTGGCGGGTTCGGCTTCCTGGGGCCCGAGATCTGGCTCGGCCGACGCATCAAGGCGCGCCAGAAGGCCATCCTGCTGGCCACGCCCGACACGCTCGACCTGCTGACCATCTCGGTCCGCGCCGGCCTGTCGTTCGATGGCGCGCTGGCCAAGGTTGTCGAGAAGACGCACGGCCCGCTGGCCGACGAGTTCCGCCGGGCACTGGCCGAGATCCGTGTCGGCAAGACGCGCCGCGACGCACTGCGCGACATCGTCGGCCGAACTGAGGTGCAGGCGCTGTCCAACTTCATCGGCGCGATCGTCCAGGCCGAGCAGCTGGGCGTCTCGATCAGCAAGGTCCTGCAGGTCCAGTCGGAGCAGCTGCGCATCGAGCGCCGCCAGCGTGCCGAGGAGCTGGCCGCCAAGGCGCCCATCAAGATGCTCTTCCCGCTCGTCGGCTGCATCTTCCCCTCGATGTTCATCGTCATCCTTGGCCCGGCGATCATCCTGATCGCGCTCAACATGAGCAACGGCCAGTAGCTCGATCGCGCATCATCGTTCGCGGTGAGCGACAAGAAGCCGAGCAATAGGGTGGAGCTGCACGCCGCGGGTTCGGCGGCACCACTGTGGCAGCTCGATGTCGCCGACTCGTGGCTGGCGCGGCTACGCGGCCTGATCGGCCGGCGTGGCCTGGCCGCGGGCGAGGGGCTCTACCTGCCCGGCACCAACGGGGTGCACATGTTCTTCATGCGCTTCGCGATCGACGTGGTATTCGTTGGCGCGCCGCGCGCGGACGGCGCACGGATGGTGGTTGCGCTCAAACCGAACCTGCGGCCGTGGACCGGGCTCGTGCCGTGGGTGCGCGGCGCGCGCGGCGCCGTCGAGGTCCCAGCCGGTTCACTGACCAGCTCAGGCCTCAGCGTCGGCGATTACGTCACCCTGGCGCCGGCCGCGTAAAGGCCCCCAGCGACGCTCCCAGAAGAAGCCGGCGCGCGCATCTGAGTCGGGCGCCAGGAAGGGCAGCACGACACCCAGGACCGCCACCAGCGCCAGCGCTCCGTCGGCATGGGTCCGCATCTCCGGTATGAGCACGGCGATGATCTGCGGCGCCCAGCACAGCAGCGGCAGGGCCAAGCCCCAGGCGCGCCCGCGCGCGGCCAGGAACGCTGCCGGGATGAGCAGGTTGGTCAGGTAGTGGTCCCACAACAGCGGCGAGAGCAGCAGCGTCGCCATGAGCGTGACCACGAATGACAGCTCGCGGTCGCGGCGCAGGCTGAGCAGGATGGCCGCAACCGCGATCACGTAGCCGCCGTACAGCGCGATCTGAGCGACCTCGGCCGAGCCACCGACCATCAGCACGGCCGAGCCCAGGTCGACATTGGCCTTCACGCCCGTCACGTTGCTCACGTTGCGCAGGACGGTCAGCCACTCCCACCACACGTCCGGCCGCAGCCAAACGAGGCTGACCGCAGCGACCGCGGCGAATGTGCCAACTGCCCAGGCGACGGGCCGCCACAGGCCGCGCAGCAGCCACCAGCCACAGATCACCGCCATGGCCGGTCGCACCAGCAGCGCCAGGGCGAGCACGATGCCGCTCCCCGGCCGGTCGAGCCAGCGCCAGACCAGCACCGCGGCCAGCGTGACGAACAGGCTGACGTTGCCCAGGTCGATGTCGTACAGGACGGGCGCGCTGAGACAGGCGATGCCGAAGGTCGCGAGCCGCAGATTGCGCGAGATTGGCATCAGCGCGCAGAGCGCGACCAATGCCGCGATATGCAGCGTAGCCCAGACGACGATGGCGCTCCCCTCGCCCAGCCAGGTCAGCGGCACGAACAGCGCGGCGAGCACGGGCGAGTACAGGTACAGGCCCTTGGGTCCCGGTGAGAACGGACCGTCGAGGGTCACCGCTTGGTACGGGCTGCCGTTGGCCAGCAGCCGCAATGCGCCGTCGTAATAGGGGTGGAAGTCGTAGGCCCAGCCGCGCGACTCGTTGAACCACGCGGCCAGCACCCCGACCAGGACGAGCACCCCGAGCGCGGCAAGCCCGAGCGCCAGCGGTCCCGCCCAGCGGCGATTGGTCATCTGCGTGCCGTGTCCAGGGCCGTCGGCGGCAGCATCGCCGCGATGATAAGCGCGCGCCAAGCGCCAGATGAGCCGCCGGTGAGCGTGGCGCGCCAATCTTCAGGGGCGATGCGACGGTTGCTCGATGTCCTGCTGCCGCCCGCCTGTCCGGGCTGCGGCCGCGAGGGCGCCGCGGTCTGCAGTAAGTGCCTGCCCTCCCTCGCGCGGCGCCGTGACGAGCCGCCCGGCGTGCCGCTGGGTCTCGCCACCACCCAGCCCCGGGGGCTCGTCCAGCTCGAATGGTGCTGCTCGTACAGCGGTGTGGCGCGCGCCGCGCTGGCCGCGCTCAAGTATGACGGCGAGCTGCGCTTGGTCGATGTCCTGGCCGAGCAGATGGCCGCGCGCTGGGGGCGCGCCGGGATCGGTGGTGACGTGCTGGTGCCGGTGCCCGTTCACGCCGCGCGGCTCAAGGAACGCGGCTTTGACCAGGCCGAGCTGCTCGCGCGCGCCGCCGGCCGCTTGCTCAAGATGCCGGTCGCGACCGTGCTCGAACGGGCGGCGCGCACCGCGGCGCAGCACAGCCTTGGCCGGCGCGCGCGCGCCGCGAACGTGGGCGGCGCCTTCTCGATCAAGGCCGGCGGCCGACGCCAGGTGAGCGGCGGCTGGATCGTGCTCGTCGACGACGTCGTTACGACCGGCGCGACGCTCAGCGGCTGCGCCGCGGCGTTGTATGCGGCGGGCGCGCATGCCGTGTCGGGGCTGGCCCTCGCGCGCGAGCGGTAGGGCCCGTCGCCCAGGCATCACCGCCTAGCGGCCTGAACCCACCTTGGGCCAGTCCTTGCGCGGCTGGAGCCGGTACACGCCCTGCTTGCGCGCCATGAAGCCCTCGTCGACCAGGTAGCGGCGCAGCGACGCCGCGTCAGGGTGACGCACGGCGAGCAGCTGGTTGACCTCCTTCTCCGGGTACTTGCGCTTCTTCTCGAAGATGGTCTCGGCGAGGCGGCGCAGCACGACGAGGCGCTTCGAATGCTGGACCGGGATGCTGGTCAGCCGCTCACCATCAAAGAAGGCGCGCAGCACCTTGGCGTCGGCCGGCGTGGCCCAGTCGGGGAGCGTCGGGTCCACTTCCGCCGCGCCGGTCTGCTCACGCGCGATGCGGTGCAGGCTGGCGCCGATCTCGGACAGGCGGCCCAGTCGGAGCGAGTAGTCCATGTACGGCGGCCGCGGGTGCGATTCGACCAGTCCCGCCTCGCGCAGCTTCCTGAGGTGATGCACGACCGTCGCCGGCGTGACCTTGAGTGCGGCGGCGAGCTGTTCGACGGCCATGCGCCGACCGTCGGCGAGCAGGCCGACGATGCGCAGGCGTGACGCATCCGATAGGGCTTTCAGGGCGGTCAGGAGATCGGGATCCATGAGGCCACAATATGATGGCCGTCAAATCGGCTTTGCTGGAAAACATCGAGACCGTGACTGACTTCAAACGGCTCATCGGGCCCCATCTGCAGCTCGGCCAGGGGTTGCTCAAGGCCGCCGACCGGGCACAGGCGATTGGCGCCAACGCCGTCCAGGTCTTCACCGACAACCCGGTCGCCTGGCGGCGGCGTGACGAGCTGCCGGCCGAGCTGCCCGAGTTCCGTCAGCGCCTTGCGGCAGCGGGCATCGAGCAACTCGCGATTCATGCGCCCTACCTGGTCAACCTGTGCGGCGCGAACGAGGAGTTCTGGGCACGCTCCGTCGCCACCATGGCCCACGAGCTAGTTGTCGGCCGTGAGTACGGCGCTCAGAACGTCGTCATGCACATCGGCTCGCATCGCGGTGACGAGCGCGACAGCGCGATCGAGCGCCTCGTCCGCGGCCTCGCGGCCGTGTTGCGCGAAGCCGATCAGAGCGAGCCAGCGCCGGGCCTTCTGCCGCGCCTGGTGCTGGAGAACGCCGCCGGCACGGGCGACGGCATCGGCTCGTCGCTCGAGGACCTAGCTGACATCCTGGCCGCGGCGGACGCGGCCGGGCTGCCCATGGAACGCCTGGGTGTATGTCTCGACACCGCCCACCTGTGGGGTGGTGGGTACGACGTGGGCAGCAGCACCTGGATCGAGTGGCTCACCGAGCGCGCGGAGCGCCTGCTCGGGCGCGCCAACGTCGTCATGCTGCATCTCAACGACTCGCGCGTCGAGCTGGGGTCGCGCCTCGATCGGCACGAGCATGTCGGCGCCGGCAAGATCGGCCGCGACGGCCTGCGCGATCTCCTGAATCACCCCTGGCTGGGCGCCCTGCCGACCTTCCTGGAGACGCCCGGCATGGATGCCGGCTACGACGCGATCAACCTCGAGCGGGCGCTCATGCTGGCCGACGGCCAGGAGCTGCCGGTGCTACCGCCGGAGGCGTTCAACCTGCGCCGCGGAGCAGCGCGCTCGGCCCCTCCGGGGGCTTGACCCGGTAGGCCGTTTTGGCACCGTACCAAGGGCCTATATCGAGCAACACCCGCGCACCGGATTATGCCGCTGTGCCCACGCCCGATCACGCAGCAGGGGATCCAATGAGCGTCCAGAACGGACGGGCCTTCAACGACTGGCTGAGGACTCAGCTCAAGGCGAAGAAGATGTCGCAGCGCCAGCTGGCGCAGCAGTCGGGTGTGGATCACTCGACCATCTCGCGCCTTGTGCGGGGTGACCGCACTCCGTCGCTGGGGACCGCCACAAAGCTCGCTCGCGGCCTCCGTGAGCTGCGCGACGAGACAGAGACTCCGCAGTACTTTGGCCTCGTGGCCTCCACTGCGAGCCACCCCACTGCGCGCGTCGAGTACGCGCTTCGCTCAGACGACCTCTTGAGCGAGCCACAGGTGCGCCAGGTGATGGAGTACTACCTCGCCCTCCGGATGCGCCGCCTCGCCGCAGCGCGCCAGAACGGCGCCGTGACCACCGATCCGCGCCAGGTGTTGGCCGCGGCCCGGATGCCCAACCGCAACTAGCCATTCTGTTCGGTCGCGGCCGCTCGGTCCGTCTGCGTCACTCGCCTGGATCAGCCGGTCGCCACGACCGGCTTTTTCATTGGCTCCGCTAGCCGCCGGCGGCGCTCGCCCTATCTGCCGGGCGTCGGGTCACGTTGGCTTTCGTCTTGCGCGATAACGCGTAGATGAGACCACCCGTGAACCAGATCGAGAACACGCTGATCGCCCGGTCGACGAGGGTGATCGCGACCGCGTTCGTCTGGTCCACGCCGTAGATGACCGTCAGGATGCCCACGATGCCGAGCTCAACGATCCCAAGGCCGGCCGGCGTGAGCGGGATCGCCGTCAGCAGCGACGCCGACAGCGCGACAAAGAACGCGCCGCTGATGCCCAGGTGGACGTCGCGGAAGTTGAGCGCCTCGATGACGAGCAGCAGCCGGATCGCCTCGGTCGCCCAGATGGCCGCCGTGACCACGGCCAGCCACGGCACCTGGCGCGGGTTGATGGCGAAGACGCCCTCCTCGAACTTCTCGTACAGCTCGAGCAGCTGCTTCTTCCTGGGCAGTGGCACACGGAGCAGGGCGCGCTTGCCGAAATTGCGCACGGTGTACAGACCGACGCTCAGCAGCAGGACCACCGCGAGCCCGATGGCAATCACTACCTGGACCGCCGTCGGCAGGTTGCCGCGGAAGCTCCAGAACGCCGCGCCCAGGCCGAGGATGGCGATGGCGAAGAGATCGAAGATGCGCTCGATGAAGACCGTGCCGAACGTGCGGCTCAACGACACCGTGAAGTTCGCCTTGAGCAGCCACGCGCGATAGACGTCGCCCAGCTTGGCCGGCACGAGGCAGTTGACCAGCCATGAGATGAACATGATCTCCGTCGAATCGCGCAGGCTGATGTGCGTGCCGGCGCGGCGCAGCAGCAGCTGCCAGCGATAGCCGCGCAATGGGAACCCGGCGTAGTAGATGGCGAAGGCCGCGATCAGGAACCATGGGTTCGCGCGCACGATTGTCTGCGTCAGTTCATTGAGGTCGAGGTCCTTCAGGCTGAGCGCCACCAGCACGAGCAGGACGATGGGCAGGACCAGCGAGACGATCGTGCGCGGGTCGCGCAACCGGCGCGACAGCGGCTGCGGTGGTGTCGACTCCTCGTGGACGCCCGGATAGTCGACGATCGGCTCGTCGACGACCCGCGCCTCAGCCGACGGCTGGTCCGCTGCGGGGTCGCTCATGCCACCGGCACGCGGCCATTGCCGCGCATGCGCTGGATGACCTTCGCCAGCGGCGTGGCCAGGCGCACCAGGCGCGAGCCGTGGCTGGTCACGATGCGCGCCCCAACAAGGCCAGCGCGCAGGTCGGCGGCGCTATCGAGCGGCCCGTCAACCACCGTGTACGACACGCCCACCTCGAGCAGCGTGTGGGCGTCGGAAACGGCCGCGCCGGGCAAGCCATGGGCGTGGGCGAGCTCGGCTGCACGTCGGTTGCCGTCGCCGAGCATCAAGCGCGAGTTCCACGTCTCGACGTAGTCGAGCCGCGGCAGCAGTCGCTCCAGCTCGTCCTCCCAGCCGGGCCGGGCGGCGCCGGCACGAAAGCGATCATATGGATGGGCGAGGCCCACCGCGCCGCCCTGCTCGCGGATGCGCTGGGCCGCATCAGCCGGCGCCAAGCCGGGCGGGATGGGCCGCTCGACGAAGAGCGCGATGAGATCGCCGGTGGTGGTGCGCACCTCCTGGCCAACGATGATCGCGAGCCCGGCCGGCGCCGCGTCGCGCGCCGCGAGAGCACCGTCGATCCGGTCGTGATCGGTGATCGCCAGGTGGGTCAGACCGCGCTCCGCCGCCACGCGGGCGACGTCTGCCGGCTTGCTGAGTGAATCGAACGATGCGCTGGTGTGGCAGTGCAAGTCGACCAGCGAGCGCACCGGGCGTGTCGAATCGGGCTCCATGTTGCGCGTCGGTGCCGGCAGGTCTGCCGGTTCGCTCAGATCCGCTGGACGAGCGACTTCCGGAAGAAGTCGAAGTGCTCGAGCGCCAGGCCGGTCCCCAGGGCGACGCAATTGAGCGCGTTGTCCGCGACGTGGCAGGGCACGCCGGTGACCTGGGTCAGCAGCTTGTCGATGTTGCGCAGCAGCGAGCCGCCGCCGGTCATGACCATGCCCTTGTCGATGATGTCGCTCGACAGCTCGGGCGGCGTCTCCTCGAGCACCGCGCGCACCGCGCCGATTATCTGCTGGAGCGGCTGCTCGAGCGCCTCCATAACCTCTGAGCTCGTGAGGGGCACCGTCCGCGGCAGACCGGCGATGAGGTCGCGCCCGCGCACCTCCATGTGCAGCTCGCGCTCGAGCGGCATGGCCGTGCCTATCTGCATCTTGACCTCTTCGGCTGTGCGGTCGCCGATCATCACGTTGTACTTCTTGCGCACGTAGTTGGCGATCGCCTCGTCGAAGCGGTTGCCACCGACGCGCACCGAGCGCGCGACCACGATGCCGCCGAGCGAGATCACGGCGATCTCCGACGTGCCGCCGCCGATGTCGATGACGAGGTTGCCCGACGGGCCGCTGATGGGCACGTTGGCGCCGATCGCGGCGGCCAGTGGCTCCTCGATGAGATACGCCTCGCGCGCGCCGGCCTTGAGCGCCGCGTCACGCACGGCACGCTTCTCGACACTGGTGACGCCCGACGGCACGCTGATCATCACGTCGGGCTTGGTCAGTGCGCGGCCGGCCTTGCGGATGAAGTAGCGCAGCATCGCCTCGGTGATGACGTAGTCGGCGATGACGCCGTCCTTCATCGGCCGGATGGCGCTGATGTTGCCCGGGGTGCGGCCGATCATCTCGCGCGCCTCTTCGCCCACCGCGACGATGTGGTTGTCGTCGCTAACGGCCACGACCGAAGGCTCACGCGCCACAATGCCGCGGCCCTTCACGTAGACGAGGATGTTGGCCGTGCCCAGATCGATGCCGATTTTCATCAGTTGCTGATATCCACTAGTCGCCCTCGCGCGCCTCTTCGGAGACATGCTCAATCTGCGCGCCCAGATCGAGGAACTTGCCTTCGATGTTCTCATACCCGCGCCGAACGTGGTGCGCGCCGTGAATCGTGCTCGTGCCCTCGGCCGTCAGCGCGGCCAGGATCAGTGACGCTCCCGCGCGCAGGTCGCCCATCTCGACATCGGCCGCGTGTAGCTTGACCGGTCCCTTGATCGAGGCGTTGTGGGCGTCGAGCAGGTCGACCTGCGCGCCCATGCGCCGCAGCTCGGCCAGCCATTCGAGGCGGTCCTCGAAGATCGTCTCGTGCAGCCTGCTCGTGCCGGTCGCCTGGCTGAGCAGCACTGACGTGGGCGACTGGAGGTCTGTCGCGAAGCCTGGGTAGGGCGAAGTCTCGATGTCGCGCGCCTTGAATGACCGGACCGCATCCTCGGAGCACGCGATCTCGATCGTGTTGCGCCCGCATGCCACGGGCACGCCGATGTCCGTCATCGCGTCGAGGAACGCGCCCAGGTGGTCGCACGGCGCGCCCTCTAGGGTCACCTCGCCGCCGGTGACCGCCGCCGCAATCAGGAACGTGCCGGTCTCGATGCGATCAGGCAGCACGTGGTGGTCTGCGCCGCGCAACCGGCGCTGGCCGTTGACGACGATGGTGTCCGGCGCGGTGCGCTCGATATCCGCGCCCATCTTCTGCAGGAACAGGATCAGGTCGTCGATCTCCGGCTCCTGGGCAGCGGGCCTGATGGTCGTCCGGCCCTCGGCCAGCGCCGCGCCAAGGATGGCGTTCTCCGTGCCCATCACGGTCACCTGGGGAAAGGCGATCTCGGAGCCGCGCAGCCGGCCGTTCGAGCGCGCGAAGTAGTAGCCGTTGCGGTACTCGATGTCAGCGCCCAGCGCGCGCATCGCGTCCACGTGCAGGTTGACCGGCCGGCGGCCTATGCGGTCGCCACCGGGGTTGCTCATGATCACGCGCCCGAAACGGGCGAGCAGCGGCCCGAGCAGGATGAAGGAGGCACGCATTTTGGCCGCGGCCTCGAGCGGCACGAAGAGCCACTCCACATCGCCCGCGGCCACTTCATAGGTGTTCGGCGCGGGGTGGTCGACGACGACGCCCAGGTCACGCAGCACGTCGGCCATGACGCGCACGTCCTCGATCTCGGGCACGTTCGTGAAGCGGCAGCGCTCGCCGGTCAGCGTCGCCGCGGCGAGCATCTTGAGCGCGGCGTTCTTGCTGCCGCTGATCTGCACCTTGCCGCGCAACGGGCGGCCGCCTGTTACCCGAAAAGCCTGTCGCTCAACCGGGAGCTCTTGGTATTCCCAGTGGAACAGACGATCAGCCATGGGTTCCTGCGGCCACGTATCTCCTAGCCGCGCGAGCGCGGACCCTCCCGGCGGTGCCGCTCGGCGACGCGGATGCGCAGCAGCGCACGCTGCAGGGACGCCCGGGCACGAGCGAGATCGGCCGGCTCCTCGAAGCCCTCGGCGAGTGCCTGCTCGGCCTCGCGCCGTGCCGCCGTCGCCTTCTCGAGGTCGATATCGCTCGCCAGGTCGGCTGTCTCGGCCATGACGACGACCTTGTCTGGCCGCACCTGGAGGAAGCCGCCCGCGATGGCGAAGTACTCCTCGCTACCGCCGCGCCGGATGCGCAGCTCGCCCACGCCCAGCGTGGTCAGGAGCGGCGCGTGGTGCGGCAGCACGCCGAGCTCACCTTCGATACCCGGGCAGACGACCGAATCGACCTCCTCGGAGAAGACCTGCCTCTCCGGGGTGACGATCTCGAGCAGCAGTGGCATCTAGGCGTTCAGCTTCTTGGCGTTCTCGCGCACGTCATCAAGGGTTCCGGCGAGGAAGAAGGCCTGCTCGGGCAGGTCGTCCGCCTTGCCTTCGAGGATCTCCTTGAATGACGCGACGGTGTCCTTGATTGCGACGTAGCGCCCGGGCCGGCCGGTGAAGACCTCGGCCACGAACATGGGCTGGCTCATGAAGCGCTGCAGGCGCCGCGCGCGGGCGACCGTGATCTTCTGCTCCTCTGAGAGCTCGTCGACGCCCAGGATGGCGATGATGTCCTGCAGGTCGCGATAGCTCTGCAGGACACGCTGCGTCTCGCGCGCGGTCTCGTAGTGCTCCTGACCGACGATGTTCGGGTCGAGCACGCGCGAGGTCGAGGTCAGCGGGTCGACCGACGGGTAGATCCCCAGCTCGGTCAGGTAGCGCTCGAGGCGGATCGACGAGTCAAGATGGGCAAAGGTCGTGGCCGGTGCCGGGTCGGTGTAGTCGTCGGCGGGCACGAAGATCGCCTGGAGCGACGTGATCGAGCCCTTCTTGGTCGAGGTGATCCGCTCCTGCAGGCCGGCCATCTCCGTCGCCAGATTGGGCTGGTAGCCGACCGCCGACGGCATCCGGCCCAGCAGCGCCGACACCTCTGAGCCAGCCTGCGTGAAACGGAAGATGTTGTCGATGAAGAGGAGCACATCGCGCCCCTCGTCGCGGAAATATTCGGCGAAGGTGACGCCGCTGAGACCGACACGCAGACGCGCGCCCGGCGGCTCGTTCATCTGGCCGAAGACCATGACGGTCTTGGCGATGACGCCCGATTCGGTCATCTCGTGCAACAGGTCGTTGCCCTCGCGCGAGCGCTCGCCCACGCCGGCGAAGACCGAGTAGCCGCCGTGCTCCTCGGCAACGTTGCGGATCAACTCCTGGATGACGACGGTCTTGCCCACGCCTGCACCGCCGAAGACGCTGGCCTTGCCGCCCTTGGCAAAGGGCGCGATGAGGTCGATCGCCTTGAGACCGGTCTCGAAGACTTCTGTAGCGGTGGTCTGGTCCTCGAAGGACGGCGCCGCGCGATGAATCGGGTACCTCTGCTGCGCATCGACCGGGCCCTTGTTGTCGATCGGGCGGCCCAGGACATCGAATACGCGGCCAAGGGTGGCCGGACCCACCGGCACGGAGATCGGCCCACCGGTGTCGACCGCCTCGGCGCCACGCGCCAGGCCGTCGGTCGTGGTCATGGCCACGGTGCGCACCCAGTTGTTGCCGAGGTGCTGCTGGACCTCGACTACGAGCGGCTCAAGGCCCTCGCGCATGATCTCGACGGCGTTGAAGATCCCTGGCAGGTGATCCTGCGGGAACTCGATGTCGACCACTGGGCCCGTGATGGCGATGACCCGGCCGGTCCGAACGCCTTTCTTGCTTGGGGCGGCTACTGCCATGGCGTGAATGCTCCTCCTGGGGTCACGACGCGCTCGCGCCGGTGGCGATCTCGATCATTTCTCGGGTGATGTTCGACTGGCGAACCTTGTTGTAGGTGAGCGTCAAGTCCTCGATCAGCTCCTGCGCGTTCTCCGTCGCGTTCTTCATGGCGACCATACGCGCCGACTGCTCGCTCGCCGTCAGCTCGAGCACCGCCTGGTAGACGCGCGTCGCCACGTAGCGCGGCAGCAGCTGGCGCAGCACGGCGTCGGCGTTCGGTTCGAAAATGAACTGGTTGCCGGGAATTCCTTCGTCCGCGTCGCTCGCGGGCTCAACGGGCAGCAGCCGATCGAGGTGCGGCCGCTGGACGAGCGTCGAAACGAAGCGCGGGTAGACGAGGTCGATCTCTGAATACGTGCCCGCCAGGTAATCGTCGGTCAGCAGACGGGCCAGCGGCACGACGGACGAGAAGGTGGGCCGGTCGCCGTAGCCCTCGAACGTGGCCGCAATGGGAACGCGGGCCCGGCGCATCGACGCGTGGCCCTTGCGGCCCACGGTGACCATGCGCATCTCGTCCGTTTCCTTCGTGATCAGCTCGGCGGTGTAGCGGATGGTGTTGGTATTGAGCGAGCCCGCGAGGCCGCGGTCTGTCGTGAGCAGGACGATCGCCCGTGTGCCACCCTCGCGCCGGGCGAGCAGCGGGTGGTCGTCGGCGCCCAGCACGGCCGCCAGGTCCGCGAGGACCTCGTCGATCTTGTCGGCGTATGGCCGCGACTGGAGAGTGGCGTCCTGGGCGCGCTTGAGCTTCGACGCGGCAACGAACTGCATCGCGCGCGTGATCTGCTTGATGTTGCGCACCGACGAGATCCGGCGCCGGATCTCGCGCTGACTGGGCATGTGCCGCTACTTCTCCGGCTCTGTTAACTAACGAACGTTTGTTTGAACGCTTCGGTTGCGCTCTTGAGGCCGCTGACGACATCGTCGGTGAGTTCAGGCTTCTTGCCCAGGGTGTCGAGCACCGCCGGGTGCTCGGTCTCCAGGAAGCGGTAGAAGCGCTGCTCAAAGTCACGGATGCGCGGCGTGGGCACGTCGTCGAGGTAACCATTGGTCACGACCCACAGGATGGCCACCTGCTTCTCGACGGCGAGCGGCTCGTACTGCGGCTGCTTGAGCACCTCGGACGTCTTCTCGCCGCGCGTCAGCTGGTCGCGCGTCGCCTTGTCGAGGTCGGACGCGAACTGGGCGAACGCGGCCAGCTCGCGGTACTGCGCCAGGTCGAGCTTCAAGGGGCCGGCGACCTTCTTCATGGCCTTGGTCTGTGCAGCCGAACCCACGCGCGACACGCTGATGCCGACGTTCAGCGCTGGCCGCTGGCCGGCGTTGAACAGGTCGGACTCGAGATAGATCTGGCCGTCGGTGATGGAGATGACGTTGGTCGGGATGTACGCCGACACGTCGTTGGCCTGCGTCTCGATCATCGGCAGCGCCGTGAGCGAGCCGCCGCCGTTCTCCTCGTTCAGCCGCGCAGCACGCTCGAGGAGGCGCGAGTGGAGATAGAACACGTCACCCGGGTAGGCCTCGCGGCCCGGCGGCCGGCGCAGCAGGAGCGACATCTCGCGATAAGCCCAGGCGTGCTTGGTCAGGTCGTCGTAGACGCACAGCGCGTCCTTGACGAGCGTGCCGTTCAACTCAACGCCGTTTTCCATGATCTCCTCGCCCATGGCCGCGCCGGCATACGGGGCGATGTACTGAACCGGCGCGGGATCCTCGGCGCCGGCCACGACAACGATGGTGTGCTCCATCGCGCCGTACTGCTCCAGCACGGCCACCGTCTTGGCCACAGTCGAGAGCTTCTGGCCGATGGCGACGTAAATGCAGACCAGGCCTTTGCCCTTCTGGTTGATGATCGTGTCGAGGGCGATCGCCGTCTTGCCCGTCTGGCGGTCGCCGATGATCAGCTCGCGCTGGCCGCGGCCAATCGGGATGAGCGCGTCGATCGCTTTGACGCCCGTCTGGACGGGCGTATCCACGCTCTTGCGCACGATGACGCCGGGCGCGATCCGCTCGACGGGTCGGGTCGCGGCGGCGTTGATCGGCCCCTTGTCATCGAGCGGCCGGCCGAGTGGGTCGACCACGCGGCCAATGAGTGCTGCGCCGACAGGCACCTCGACCACGCGGCCCGTGGTCTTGACCTGGTCGCCTTCCTTGATCTGCTTGAAGTCGCCCAGGATGACCGCGCCGACCGTCTCTTCCTCGAGGTTGAGCGCCATGCCCATTACCCCGCCCGGAAACTCGAGCAGCTCCGACGCCAGGGCACCTTCCAGGCCGTAGACCTGGGCGATGCCGTCTCCGACCTCCACCACGGTGCCGACCGAGCGCGTCTCGACGCCGGCGTCGAACTGGTCGATCGCCGATTTGATGATCGTGGTGATTTCGTCGGACCGGATGGCCATCGCAGGTTTTCTCCGTTACTCGTGCGGTTCGATGTCTGTCTAATTCAGCGGGATCACGCGGTGAGCGCACCCGACTCGAGGCGCGCGCGCAGCCGCTCGAGCCGGCCGCGCACGCTGCCGTCATACAGCGTGTCGCCGATGCGGACCTGAATGCCGCCGAGGATGTTCGCGTCGACTGCTGTGCTCAGCTCGATCTTCTTGCCGGTCATGTTTTCGAGGCGGGCCGTGAGATCGGCGACCTCTTGGGCATCGAGCTTCAGGGCACTCGTGGCTGTCGCCTCGACGACGCCCGCGCGGCGGTTGTAGAGACGCTTGAACTCGCGCGCAATCTGAGGCAGCGTGTCGAGCCGGCGGCGGCGCAACACGAGCCCCAGGAGGTTGCTCATCTGGGGCAGCATCTGAGCGCCGGCAACGTCGTGCAGAGCCTTGGCCCGCGCCTCGAGCGGCACATGCGGATCCTCGAGCCGGCGCACGACCTCCTTGCGACTGACGGCCTCGGCGACATCGTTCAGCTGCGTCAGCCAGCGTTCAACCGTGTCGTCGCGCTCGGCGATCTCGAATACGGCCTCGGCATAGCGCCGCGCGGTGCTGCTCCTGCGTGTCCCGGCCATGGCTACTTCTTGCCAACCTCGGTCAGGAACTCGTTGACGAGACGCTTCTCGCGCTCGCCGGTCATCGTCTCGCCGACGACGCGCGACGCGGCCGCGAGCGCGAGCTCGGCGACCTGAGAACGGACGTCGGCCAGGGCGCGTTCCTTCTCGGACGCGATGTCCGCCGCGGCCTGGGTGCGCAGCTGCTCGAGCTGCGCCCGCGTCTCGGCCATGTCGCGTTCGCGCGACTCATCCGCGACCTTCTGTGCCCGGCTGAGTATGTCCTCCGCCTCGTTGCGCGCCTGGGCCAGGACCGCGAGGCGCTCGCTGGCGGCCTGCTCACGCTCCTTGCGCGCATCGTCGGCATCGCGCAGGCCCTGCTCGATCTTCGAACGCCGCTCCTCGAGCACCCCGCCTATGCGCTTGAACGCGGCGAAATACAGGATCACGAAGAACAGCAGGAACGAGCCTGCCTGGGCGATGATCCAGAACAGGTTGAGCTGGAAGCCGACCTCGGCCTCTTCAGCGAAGAGGCGCAGGATCGGGTCTAGTACGCCTCCGGCGCCCGCGAACACTGGCACGACAGAAATTTCCTGCGCGGGCTAGCGCAGGAAGATGCACAGCAGGCCGACGACGACTGCGAGCACGCCCAGTCCCTCGGCGAAGGCCGCGCCGATGATGAACGTGGCCCGGATTTGCGCGGCAGCATCGGGGTTGCGGCCGATTGCGCTCGTCGACAGGCCAGTCAGGATGCCGACGCCGATGCCGGGGCCGATGACGCCCAGCGCGGCGAGACCTGCACCAATGAGTTCCATCTCGTTCTCTCTACCTCCGTAGCGCCCGGCGACTTACCGGGCTGTTTGTTGGACTTGGTCAGTGAGCGGGCGCCGGATGGGCGCCGGCCATGTCGGGCGCGATGTTGCCCTCCGGAGCCTCGTGCTCCGCGTGGTCGTCGTGCGCCTCCGTGGCGATGATAGTGAACATCAGGGTCAGGACCGAGAAGATCAGGGCCTGCATGAAGTTGAGCAGGAACTCGAGCCCGACCATTGCTGCCGGGATCAGCGCAATCGTCAGGCCGGTGATCACGCCCAGCGCGACCTCACCACCGTAGATGTTGCCGAAGAGTCGCATCGCCAGCGTGACCGGCTTGATGAACTCGAGCAGGAACTCGATGATCCCGACAAAGAGCGCGATGAGGCCGGCCGACACCCCCTCAGTGCGGAACGCACGCAGGCTGAAGAACTTGCCCAGGTAACGCCGCAAACCAAGCGCGCGGATGCCCTCCACGTGGAACATGCCGAAGCTGAAAAGTGCCAGGCCGATGGTCGTGTTCACGTCGCTCGTCGGCGCGCGCAGCCAATGGACTCGTCCGACCGGCGGCACCAGGCCGCTCCAGTTGGACAGCAGGATGAACAGGAAGAACGCGGCGAAGATCGGCACGTAGCGCCGCGCCTGCCGTCCGCCGAGCGAGGTCGCGAAGTTGGCCAGACCCTCGTAGACGTACTCGAGCGCGTTCTGCGCCCTGGTGGGTACGACCTTGACCGCCCGTGACATGAGGAAGGCGACCGCGACGATCAGGATCATCACGATCCAGCCGGTGAAGAGCGTGTTCGACACGGTAATGTCGAAGGTCACGAGGCCCGTGTCGCGGTGTGTTTCAGGTGTCGGGTCGAAGACGACCTCGGGCGCAGGCAGTTCGATGTTGGCACCGATCATGCCGTCCGCCGGGTATTGATAGGGCTTGCCGTCGGGGCCGGTCGGCGGGAAGAAGATGGCGGCCCCGACCTGCAGGACGACGATGGCGACGATCGCCAGGAAGATCCAGCGCCGGGTGTTCGAGCGCGGCTTGGACGCGACGGCAGCGGCGGCCCCGACGGCGTCGCTGGCCATCTCGGGCCCAAGCGCCTCGCGCATCCGCGCCTCGGCTTCAGTCGGCTTGTCCGCGGGTGTCATCGCACCCTTGTGCGGCGGCGTGTCTGTCACTGTCTCCCCGTTGGCCGCTCGGCGCTCACTCGAACCGAGCGAGGAAGCGCACGATCAGTCGATATACCCCCACTCCGCCCAGTCCGAAGCCGGCAAGCATGCCCGCGACCGACAGGATGGGTAGCGTCCCTAGACGCTGATCGAGCCAGTAGCCCGAGAGCACACCGAGCAGCGTCGTGACCAGCAGGACGATCGCGATCTCTGAGAAGAGAGCGAGATACGCAGTCGCCCGGCCAAGGTCGTTCATCAACTACCCGGTAGCGCGGCGGGAGTATAGCAGCGGGTCACTCGTTCCCCGACGAGGCGCCTGGCCCTTCGTCCTCGTAGCTCGACCGATCGAGCGCCTCGCGCGCGCGGCGGGTGAGCAGATACAGCAGCGCCCCCCCGCCCAGGACAACGAGCACGAATACCGTGATCTGGCCGCCGCTGGGCAGGGCCAGGCTGAGGACCGCCAGGATGGAACAGATGAGGTAGATCAGGAGGACCGCCTGGCGGTGCGACAGGCCAAGGTCGAGCAGCCTGTGGTGGAAGTGGCCGCGATCTGCGGAGAACGGCGAGCGACCCGCTGACACACGGCGCAGGATGATCCAGAAGGTGTCGATGATCGGCACGCCCAACACGAGCAGCGCCAGCGCGACCTTGGCCGTACCGAGCACAGACAACACGGCCAGCGCGTAGCCCACGGCAAAGACTCCGGATGTGCCGATGAACACGCGGGCGGGATGGAAGTTGTAGGGCAGGAAGCCCAGGAGCGCCCCGGCCAGTAGAGCGCACAGCACCGCGACGACCGGCTGAATGGACACGGCGAAGAGCGAGTTGATGCCGAGGGTCGTCACCGCGATCAGCGAAATGCCGGCCAGCAGCCCGTCCAGGCCGTCCACGAAATTGACGCTGTTGAGCATGCCCACGATCCAGATCGTCGTCGCGGCCATCGCCGCAGCGTCGGTGATGGGCCCAAGCGGCTCGGGCAGGCGGTTGATCAGCACGCCTCCCGCGAGCGCGATGCCGGCGAGGACGAACTGGGCGATGAACTGCCAGCGCGCCTTGAGCTGCAGGCGATCATCGAGGTAGCCGAAGCCGGCGCCGATGGCAACGCCGATGAACAGTGCCGCCAGCTCGCTGGCCCGCACCGGCCGTCCGGGCAATGCCAGGTGGAAGACCTGGTTGGCCAGCAGTCCGAGCGCGCCGACGCCGAGAAAGCTGAGCGCGACCGCCAGTCCGCCCGTGCGCGGGATAGGCCGGCTGTGAATGCGGCGCTCCGAATCCGGGACATCGATCGCCCCCAGGCGGGGCGCAAGTCGAATCGCGACCGGCGTCAGCAGCAGGCTGGCGACAGTCGTCGCGATCAGCGCGGCAATGACGTATGGCAGCGCGCCGAGCGCGTCCGGGCTCACTCCGCCGGCAGGCCCGGGACCGGGAAGCGGGCGCACATCTCACGCACGCTGGTCTTGATCAGCTGGCTGGCGGACTCATCGTTCCGGCCCTGGATGGCCTTCACGATGAGCTGGCCAATCTCGCGCATCTCGTCGGGACCGAAGCCGCGCGTCGTGGTCGCCGGCGTGCCGACGCGAATGCCCGACGCGATGTTGGGCGGGTTCTTGTCGAAGGGGATCGCGTTCTTGTTGACCGTGATGCCGATTTCGTCGAGCAGCGTCTCCGCCTCGCGCCCGGTCACGCCGAGCGGCGTCACGTCAACGAGCATCAGGTGGTTGTCCGTGCCTCCGGAGACGACGGCCGCGCCGTTGTCGGCGAGGGTCGTCGCGAGCAGCTTGGCGTTCTCGACGGTGTGCTTCATGTCGGATCGGAACTCGTCGGTGCTCGCGAGATGCAGCGCGACCGCCTTCGCGGCGATGACATGCATCAGCGGGCCGCCCTGCAATCCGGGGAAAACCGTCTTGTCGACCTGCTTGGCCAGGTCTGCGCGGCAGAACACCAGGCCGCCGCGCGGCCCGCGCAGCGTCTTGTGGGTCGTCGTCGTCACGAGGTCGGCGTGCGGGAAGGGGCTCGGGTGCTGGCCCGCCGCCACGAGCCCGGCGATGTGCGCCATGTCCACGAAGAACAGCGCGTCCACGCCGTGGGCGATCTGGGCGATGCGCTCGAAATCGATGACGCGTGGGTAGGCACTCGCGCCAGCGACAACCAACTTGGGCTTGACCTCGCGCGCCTGCTTCTCGAGCGCGTCGTAGTCGATGCGGGCATCGTCCTCGCGCACGCCATAGGCGTGGATCTCGAACCACTTGCCGCTGAAGTTGACCGGCGAGCCGTGCGTCAGATGACCACCGTGGGCCAGGTTCATGCCCAGCACGCGATCGCCCATCTCGAGCACGCTCACGTAAGCGGCCATATTGGCCTGCGCGCCGGAATGAGGCTGGACATTGACGTGCTCGGCGCCGGGGAACAGCGCGAGGGCACGCTGCTCGGCGAGCTCCTCGACCTCGTCGACGAACTCGCAACCGCCGTAATAGCGCTTGCCCGGCTGGCCCTCCGCGTACTTGTTGGTCAGCCACGAGCCCTGCGCCTCCAGGACCGCGGCAAAAGCGTAGTTCTCGCTCGCGATGAGCTCAATGTTCCAGCGCTGCCGTTCGCGCTCGCGTTGCATCGCGCCCCAGAGATCAGGATCCACTTCGGCGAGCGGGGCCCAGGCGATGCGCGACGTCGTGCTGACGCTCAAAGACACGGCCTCCAGGTCAGGTCGGGTGCGCACTCAATCAAATGAGCGTGCGGCGCTCAACGCGAAGTGTATTCCTGACCGAGCGCGGCGAAGATCTCCGAGCCGGCGATCGCGCCTTCGCGCAGCACGACCGGCGCCTGGGCGGCCGACCCGGAGCAGTCGACCACCGTCGATGACACCCCGCCCCGCACCGGACCGTCGTCGACGATCAGGCTCACGACATCCGACAGGGATTCGATGACCATGTGCGCGGTCGTGGCCGGCGGCCGGCCGGTGACGTTGGCCGAGCTCGCGGCGAGCGGCCCGAGCATCCGCGCAAGCTCGCGCGGCAGCGGATGGTCGGGCAGGCGCACGCCCAGCGTCGCGCGGCCGCCACCCAGGAGCAGCGGCAGGTCCGAGTCCGCGCGGCGATCAAGCACGATCGTCAGGCCGCCCGGCCAGAAGGCGTCCGCGAGCTTCTGGGCGGCGGGCGGCACCATGCATACCGCTCGTACCTGTTCGAGCGAGTCGACCAGCAGCTGGATGCCCTTTTCGGTCGAGCGCTGCTTGGCCGCGATGAGGTGCTCCACGCTCCCGGCGCGCGGCAGGGCCGCCAGGCCGTAGACGGTCTCGGTCGGGATCGCGATCACCTCTCCCCGACCGAGCGCCCCGGCCGCGCGCTCGAGCGCGCCCGGCTCGTCTGAGCGAACGACCTCCATCACGCGCTCGCCGGCCGGGTCAGCTCGATGACGCGCGGCCACGCGGCCAGATCGTCGTGAACAGAGACCTCCCAGCCCGTGGGTGCGAGCGCGGCCAGGGCGTCGGCCTGATCGCTGCCGATCTCGAGCAGCGCCACTCCGCCGGGCACGACGACGCCTGGTAGCTGGGCGACCATTTGCCTAACTAACGTTAGGCCGTCTACGCCGCCGTCGAGTGAAACGGTCGGCTCATAGCTCGCGGCAATCGGCAGCTGCGGCAAGTCGTCGGAACGGATGTAAGGCAGATTGGCAGTCAGGATGTCGACGGGCTCCGCGTCGGGCAGATCAGCCAGGTCGGCCACCGCGAAGGCGATCCTGTCGGCGACGCCGTGGGCGACGGCGTTCTCGGTGGCCAGCGCCAGCGCATCCGCAGACACGTCCGTCGCCCGGAACGCGACGTCGCGGCCGTAGCCGCGCCGGCGGCACTCGACGGCCAGCGCGACCGGGATTGCGCCACTGCCGGTGCCGACATCCCACACCAGGAGCGGCTGCGCGTCGGCCGGTCGGGGAGAGCTCGTCAAGCGCTCGGCAATCAGGGCCAGCGCTCGCTCGACCACCGTCTCCGTTTCCGGCCGCGGGATCAGGGCGCGCTCGTCCACGCTCAACGCGAGGCCGTAGAACTCCTTCAGGCCGCGCAGGTAGGCCACGGGCTCGCCTCTTGCACGGCGTTCGATCAGACCGGCGAAGACCGCCGACTGGGCCTGTGAAACCTGCGATTCAGGCTCCGCGAGCAGAGTCGCCCGGCCGACTCCAAGCACGTGACCGAGCAAGAGCTCGGCGTCGAGCCGCGGCGTCTCGGACCCAGCCTCTGTCAGCTTCTGACCGGCCTCGCGGAGCAGGGTGCCGACGGTCGTCGTCAAAGCCGAACTACGACGTCCAGGTCCGCCGTACGCCGCAGGACCTCGACTGAGATGGACTGCTCCTGGGCGCCGAACTCCAGGTCAACATGCGCGTCGCCCACTCTCAGGCCACGCACGCGCAGGCTGGGCAGCCACGTCGGCAATGCAGGGCGCACCAGCTCGAGCCTGTGGGCGCGCGCGTCGGGCCGGAAACCAAGGGTCGCGGACATGAGGTGGTACAGCGAGCCCGCGGCCCACGCCTGGGGTGAGCAGGCGACGGGGTAGGGCACCGGCAGCGGCGATGTCGCGCGGTCGAAGCCGCAGAACAGCTCGGGCAGGCGCGCCTCGCGGAAGTGCGCGGTCGCCTCGAATAGCGCACCCGCGACGAGGCGCGTCTCCTCGGACAGGCCGTAACGCGCAAATCCGGCCGCGCAGATGGCGTTGTCGTGCGGCCAGATCGTGCCCAAGTGGTAGCCGATCGGGTTGTAACCGATGGTCTCCGCGGACAGCGTGCGAATTCCCCAGCCACTCCACATCCCGCGTCCTGTGAGCACCTCCGCCGTCCGCGCGGCACGCTGCGGGTCGGCGATGCCCGTCCACAGGGCATGGCCGGCATTTGAGGCGATGCCCGTTACCTGGCGCTTGGCGCCATCGAGCGCAATGGCGTACGTGCCCACGTCCTCCATCCAGAAGGCCTTCTCGAAGCGCTGACGCAGCGCCTCGGCCGCGGCGTCCTGCAGCGCGGCCAGCTCCTCGTCTCCGCGCCTGCGCGCAAGCCGCGCCATGCCCCGCCGCGCGGCGAAGGCGTAGGCCTGGACCTCGACCAGCGCGATCGGGCCTTCGGCGAGCGTGCCATCGCGGTTGCGGTTCGAGTCAGCCGAGTCCTTCCAGCCCTGGTTGACCAGTCCGCGCTCGGATTGGCGCTGGTATTCGATGAAGCCGTCGCCATCGAGGTCGCCGTACCGGTCGAGCCAGCCGAGTGCCGCCAGGGCGTTCGGCCACAGCTGGTCGACGAGCGCCGAGTCGCCGGTCCAGCGTTCGTACTCATCGAGCAGCATCAGCCACAGCGGCGTGGCGTCGACCGTGCCGTAGTAGGGCGTATGCGGGATCTCATCGGTCCGCGCCAGCTCGCCCGTGCGCAGCTCGTGCAGGATCTTGCCCGGCGCAGCGTCGCGGAACTCGTCGACCTCCGTCGCCTGGAGGCGCGCCAGGACCGACAGCGTCGTCGCGGCGATCTCCGGCCGCACGGCGAGCAGCTGCAGGCTGGTGATGATCGAGTCGCGCCCGAACAGGCAGCTGAACCACGGCACGCCGGCAGCGATGTAGCGCTCGTCGGCTGCGGGTCCGTCGTTGATCAGCAGGTTCAGATCGGCGCGCGACCGCTCGAGCGCGCGTTCGGCCAGGACGTGGTTCGTCTCGATCGTGGCCCCCACTGTCCACGGTCGGGGTGGCGTGTGCGGCGGCGAGTCGTCGCGGATCTCCGCGCGAACCTCGATGTTCAGTGTCTCGCTGCGCCCCGGCTCGATCAGCCAATCGAGCTCGAGCGTGGTTCCGGCGGTGTCGAGCTCCGCGTCCGGAACCGTTGTCGCCGCGCGGTGCATGTGCGGCTCGAGGCTGATAACCGTACGGCGCACGATCCTGTCCAGGCCGCGGTATGTGAACGTCAGGCCGTCGGGTGACCACTCGTTGGCCAGGCGGTCGCCCCGTCGCTCACGCACGAGCCCGCGCAGCTCGAAGATATCCGCGTAGTCGGCGTCGAGCATCAGGGTCAGGCGCGCGCGCTGGGGCAGGGTCGTGTAGTTCGTGACCGTCACCCGTTCTTTCAGGCGGTCGCTGACGGTGCGGTCGCGCACGACGCCCAGCGAGTGGCGGCGCAGCACAACCTCCTCGCTGACGTCGCCGCCCTGCTCGAGCAGGTCCGGATTGGCCATCTGGATGACACTGTGCTGCGCCGCCGCGGGGCCAGCCCGCAGCACGACTGGATGAGTGCCGTTCAGCACGAGGTCGTAGGTCGACAGGAAGCGCGTGTCACCCAGGAACAGGCCCAGCCCGCGACCGTCGGGCCGCACGTCGCCATGGGCGTTGTTGAGCATGAACATGTCGCCTGCCTTGAGGACATGTACGCCCGTGAGATCTGTCGCGCGGACGACCGGGGGCGCGGGCGCGCCGGGAGCGAGCGGCTCCTCGAAGATGTCGCGTGGAGCGTTCTCGGCGCTGACTGTCTTGGCCAATCGATCCCCCGATCAGACTTTCAAGCGACCCCGGCCGTCGATGCCTCCTCGACGTGCGCCAGGCGCTGCGCCTGGTCGGTCGAGATCAGCTCGTCGAGCAGCCGATCCAGGTCGCCGTCGAGCACGTTGGGCAGGTTGTGCAGGTCCACGCCGATGCGGTGATCGGTGACCCGGTCCTGCGGAAAGTTGTACGTGCGAATCTTCTCCGACCGCTCGCCCGACCCGACCATCGAGCGGCGCGCTTCCGCTTCAGCTTCATGCGCTTTTCGCTGCTCCTGCTCGAGCAACCGCGCGCGCAGCACGCTCATCGCCTTGGCGCGGTTCTTGTGCTGGCTCTTCTCGTCCTGGATGGCCACGACGATGCCGGACGGGATGTGCGTGATGCGCACGGCCGAGTCGGTCGTGTTGACGCTCTGGCCACCCGGCCCCTGCGAGCGATAGACATCGATGCGCAGGTCCTTGTCATCGATCTGGACCTCGACCTCGTCGGCCTCGGGCAGCACCGCGACGGTCACCGTCGAGGTGTGGATGCGGCCGCTCGACTCGGTTTCCGGCACGCGCTGAACGCGGTGCACACCGCCCTCGAACTTGAGACGGCTGTACGCGCCCTGGCCGCGCACCTCGAATATGACCTCGCGCAGGCCACCGATGCCGGTCTCGTTGGCCGAGATCAGCTCGCTCTGCCAGCGATGACGCTCGGCGTAGCGCTTGTACATGCGGAAAAGTTGCGCGGCGAATAGCGCGGCCTCCTCACCGCCAGTGCCGGCACGGATCTCGACGATGACGTTCTTATCGTCGTTGGGGTCGCGCGGCAGGAGCAGGACGCGCAACTCCTCGGTCAGCACCCGCTCCTCGATCTCCGCCTGGTCGATCTCGGCACGGGCCAGGTCGCGCAACTCGGGATCGCTCTCCGCTGCGTGCGCGGACGCGAGCTGCTCCCGCACCAGGCGCAGCCGCCGGTAGGTATGGACGATCGGCTCGATCTGCGACTGCTCGCGGCCCAGGGCGCGCCGCTGCGCAGGGTCAGACGCGACCTCGGGCCGCGCCCACTCCGATTCGATCCCCATCAAACGGCGCTCGAGCGCGTCGAGGCGCTCGTCGAGGCCCATCAGCTGGCCTGGTTCGCCGAGCCGGCTGTCTCCTCGACTCCGCTCGGGATCGGCCGGCGTAAGGGATCGAGGCTGCCGGCGGGCGCCTCTTCGCCGTTTGCGGCGAGGGCCTCACGCATCGACGCGATGGCGACCTCGATCATTCCGTCGTCGGGCTGGCGCGTAGTGATGCCCTGCAGCCAGATGCCGGGCAGGTACAGCCAGCGAATCCACCAGTGGTGGCGGTAGCGAGCGCCGAAGCGCAACAGCTCGTATGCGAGCGACGCGATCACCGGCACGAGCAGCACGCGGCCCACGATGCTCACCACCAGGCTTTGGCCCGCGAGCAGGCTGAACATCAGGATCGACAGGATGATGAAGATGACCAGGAACTCCGTGCCGCAGCGCTGGTGCGCGGTCGGGTACTTGCGCACCTGCTCGACGGTCAGCGGATCCTCGTGCTCCAGGGCGTGGATCGTCATGTGCTCGGCGCCGTGGTACTGGAACGTGCGTTGGATATCGCCGAACCGGCTCACCAGGAGCAGGTAGCCGACGAAGATCACGACGCGGATCAGCCCCTCGACCAAGTGCGCGAGGAGCGTCTGACCCGGCCCGGCGACTGCGTTCGTGGCTGCACCAGCGAGGAACAGCGGCAGCAGGACGAAGAGACCGATCGCCATGCCCAGCGTGACGATCAGCGTCAGCGCGATCGTGCCCTTGCCCAGCTCCTGGCCCTCGCCCTCTGCCTGGACCGAGCCCGAGCGCATCAGCCAGCGCGTGCCGATGACGAGCGTCTCGTACAACAGCACGAGGCCGCGGAAGAATGGTGCGCGGGCAAAGCGGTTGCGGTGCAGGATGGAGTTGAGCGGCTCGGCCGTGGACACGATGGAGCCGTCGGGGTGGCGCAGTGCGATGCCGATCGAGTTGCGGCCGCGCATCAGGACGCCCTCTAGCAGGGCCTGGCCACCGAAATCAGTTCGCGCCATGTGCGAGAAAGTTTAGGCCCGAGCCCAGTCGGGCCGGGCGATCAGAGCCGCGCCGTGCGCTCGAGGCGCTTCTGGAAGCGCTCGACCTGGCCAGCGCGATCGAGGATCGTCTGCTTGCCCGTGAAGAACGGGTGGCAGTTTGAGCAGATGTCGACATGCAGCGTCTGCTGGGTCGAGCCAACCTCGAACTCCGTGTGGCACGAGGCGCACACGACCTTGGCGGCGTGGTACTTGGGGTGAATGTCGGGCTTCATGCCTTGGCGCCTGCCTGGGCGGTCTGAGCCGTCTGGGCTGTCTCGGCCACGATGCGGACGCGCTTCTTGTCGCGCTTCTCATGCTCGAACTTGACGCGCCCGTCGGTCAGCGCGAACACCGTGTAGTCCTTGCCCAGGCCCGCACCGGGGCCGGCCAGGAAGGTCATGCCGCGCTGGCGGACGATGATCGAACCGGCCGACACGAGCTGGCCGTCGCCGGCCTTCACGCCGAGACGCTGGCCGACGCTGTCGCGGCCGTTCTTCGAGCTTGAGCCCGCTTTCTTGTGTGCCATGTCGCTTACTCGTCCTTCTTGGCGCGCGGCTTCTTGGCCGGCGCGGTTTCAGTCTTCTTGGCGGCCGGCTTGGCGGCCTTGGGTGCACTTGCCTTTGTGGCAGCTGCCTTGGCCTTGGGCTCGGACTTTGCCTTGGTTGCCTTGGTCTCAGCCGGCTTATCGGCCTTGGCCGCGGCAGCCTTCGCGTCGGCAGCCTTCGCCTGGGCGTCCTTCTCGAGCTTGGCTGCGAGCGCCTGATCGGCAGCGGCCTTCTTCTCAGCCTCGGCGGCGGCCTTGGCCTTCGCCTTGGACGCTTCCTTCTGCTCGGCCTCCGCCTCGGTCGCCGCGCTGCGGCCACCCAGCGTGATGTCAGCGATGCGGACGATCGTCTGCTCCTGGCGATGGCCGTTCTTCGAACGATGACGCGCCTTGGGGCGGTACTTGAAGACGATGATCTTTTCGCCGCGGTCCTGGCGAACCAGGCTCGCGGTCACGAGCGCTTCATCAACGACCGGAGTGCCGATGCTCGCCTTGTCGCCGTCAGCGACGAGCAGGACACGCTCGAACTTGATCGTATCGCCCGGGGTGCCCTCGAGCCGCTCCACGGCGAACTCGCTACCGAGCTCGACGCGGTACTGCTTTCCACCTGTTTCGATGACGGCGTACATGACTCTCCGGAAGGCGCGGTTGATGGGCGAATGGACGGACCTTTGGGGGCGCTTTGGGCGCGAACGAGAAGGATACAACACGGGCCTGCTACGAGCCAAGAGTGGGACCGCGCAGCTACCGCCCGCAGGGAAGTTGCGGCGATGAAGGTACCGGTCGCGTCCCCGCACATCGTCACCTATCCACACTCACGTTGGAGGACGACGATGACGCCAAGTTATGAACCCCGACCCGCGGACGACGCACTACAAGGTACTGATGCTGGCCGAGAGCGCCGACCAGGAGATCATCAGCACGGTCTATCGCAAGCTCGCCCAGCGCTACCACCCTGACGTGGATTCGAGCCACGAGGCGGCGCAACGCATGGCCGCCATCAACGAGGCCTACCAGACACTGCGCGACCCGCAGAAGCGGCGCCGCTACGACGAGTGGCTGGCCGCACGGCGCGATCGGCGCGCCAGCGACCGGCTTGTCCGTCACGCGTCCGACGTGGCCACGGGCGGTGCCGGCCCGGCGGTCGGTCCGCCCAGCGGCAGCCTGATCGACTTTGGCCGTTACAGCGGCTGGACGCTCGGCCAGATCAAGCGCCGCGATCCCGAGTTTCTCGAATGGCTCATGCGCGCGCCGGCCGGGCGTATGTACCGCGCCGAGATCGAGGCATTGCTCCGCCGCTAAGGGGGCTTAGCGGGTAGTCGTTCAGGGCGCTACCAGGACGGCCGCGCTACCACGACGGCCGCGGCTGCTCCGAGCGCATGGCGATGCTCTGCATGAGCCCGAGCGCGATGGCCGTGCTCACCAGTGACGCCCCGCCGTGGGTGATGAACGGCAAGGGAATGCCGGTCACCGGCATGATGCCGGCGATCATGCCCGCGTTGACCAGGATCTGGAACACGATCATCGACGCGACACCACCTGCGAAGGCGATGCCGAACACCGATCCGGAACGCCAGCCGACAAGCAGCACGCGCCAGATCAGCCATATGAACAGCAGGAACACCACGACCCCGCCGAAGAACCCGAGCTCCTCGAGTAGCACGGCGAAGGCGAAGTCGGTCGACTGCACCGGCAACAGGTCGCTCGCACTGTGGCTGCCGTTGGTCAGACCCTTGCCGAACAGCCCGCCTGAGCCGACGGCTATCTGCGCCTGGATGACCTGGAAGCCGGCGCCCTGGGGATCCGACGTGGGGTCGAGGAACGACAGCAGGCGGCGCCGCTGGTAGTCCTGCAGGATCGACCAGATGACGGGCACCGCGGCCACGACCGAGGCCGCGGCGAGACCCATCCAGCGCAGGCTCGCGCCGCTCAGGAAGAGCGCGCCCGCAGCGATCGCGACGAGCACGAGTGCGCTGCCAAGGTCGGGCTGGATCATGACAAGCACGAAGGGCGGTGCGATGAGCAGTCCGGCGCCGATGAGCGTCGAAAGGCCGCCCAGGTTGTTCTTGCGCGCTTCCAGGAAGGTGGCCAGGACGCCGATCATCACGACCTTCGAGATCTCTGAGATCTGGAAGGTCAGGCCACCGATCGAGAGCCAGCGCTGAGCGCCGTTGATCGTGCTGCCGATGATCAGCGTGAGGATGAGCAAGCCGATGTTGATGAAGTAGATCGGCGCGGCAAAGGTGCTCAGCCAGCGGTAGTCGAACACGGCGACCGCCGCGAAGGCGATGATCGCGATCGCGAACCACATCAGGCCGCGCGTGAAGACCGAGCCGACGCTCAAGGGGCCGTCAGGGCTGTTCGTCCACGCCATCAGCAGTCCGATCACAGCGAGCGACAGGGCCGCGACCGCCAGCTGGATGTCAAACGAGCGCCAGCTGCCGGATTCTGGGCGCGCCCCGAGCGTGCTCAGCTGGGAGCGCTCGATGCGCATCGCGGTCATCTAGTTACCGCCCCACAGGTTGCCGCCCTGCATCAGGTCGGGCCGCGTCAGGTCGACGCCCAGGTCGTAGTGCTCCTGCAGGAAATACTTGACCATCTCGGTCGCGGCATTGGCCTTGACCACGGCGTCATAGGCGAAGGCGACGATCGCCAGCTCAGAATCGGTCGCTGCCGGATCGCCCGCTTGGTCGGCGGTGAAGTTGGGCACGAAGGCCACGAACCACGAGTGGAAGGGCAGTCGGCCCTCGCCGTCACGCGTGCCGAACTCGGCGGTGCCGGTCTTGCCCGCGACGACCAGCGGCAGATCAACCAGGTTGCCCGAGTGGCGGGTCGTCACGACCTCGCGCGCCGCCAGGCGCATCGTGCGCAGGATCTCGGGATCGATGCCGACGGTTGAGAGCACCTCGGGCTGGAAGTCCTGCACGACCGTGCCGTCGGGTGCGAGCACCCGACGCACGATCTGCGGTTTGTAGAGCGTGCCGCCGTTGGCTAGGGCGCAGTAGGCGTTCAGCAGCTGCAGCGGCGTAACTGCGTCGTAGCCCTGGCCAATGCCGGCGTGGTAGACCTCGCCCGGGAAGATCTCCTGTCCGAACGTGGCCTCTTTCCAGGCGTTGGTCGGGATGATGCCCTTGGCCTCGGCCGGCAGGTCAATACCGGTGCGCTTGCCGAAACCCCACTGGTCCGCCCAGTACGCGAGGCGGTCGATGCCGAGCATGCCGGCTACCTGGTAGAAATACGTGTCGCTTGAGATGGCGTACGCCTGCGTCACGTTCAGCGGGCCGAAGCCGCGCCGGTTCCAGTCGTAGTAGCGGTACGGACCGATCTCCAGGTAGGCCGCGGTCTCGAGCTGCTGGGTCGGGCTCAACAGGCCATCCATCAGCGCGCCAGAGGCCGTGACGAGCTTGTACGTGGACCCGGGCGGGTACTGCTCGGAGATGGCGTAGTTGACGAGTGGATGGTTGGGGTTGTCGATGAGTGACTTGTACTCGGCCGTCGTGATGCCGCGCGCAAACATGTTGTCGTCGTAAGTCGGCAGCGACACCATGGCCAGGATCTCGCCGGTCTGCGGATTGGCGACGATGATGACGCCGTGCTGCAGGTTGACGATGTCGGTAGCCCACTGCAGGGCCTCCGTCGCTTCGCGCTGGATTTCCGTATCGATCGTCAGCTCGAGCGAATTGCCGGCCTGGGGCTGCTCAAGGATCTGGATCGTGCGCACGATCCTGCCTGACGCGTCACGCTCGACCTGCTCCTGGCCGTAGGTGCCGCGCAGGACGTCTTCGAACCTGGCCTCGACGCCTGTCTGGCCGATCCGATCGTCGGCCAGGTAGCCCTCGTCCTTCAGCTGCGCGAGTTGATCGGCGCTGATTGGCGAGACGTACCCGAGGACGTGCGCCAGCAGGGGGCCGTACTCGTACTCGCGCCGGTCCTCGATGCCGATCTCCACGCCGGGCAGGTTGCGGTTTTCCTCCACGATGATCCGGGCCACGTCGCTCGAGATGTCGGACGCGATGCGCACCAGCTCAAAGCGCTGGCTGGCGTACCTGTCAACCTCGGCGATGATCTCCGTGGGATCGATGCCGAGCAGCCTTCCGAGCTCGTCGGCGACCGCGTCGCGCTGGGTGAAGGGCAGGTCGGCCGGGCGGATGTAGACGACGTACGACGGGATGTTGATCGCCAGCTCGCGCCCGGCGCGGTCATAGATGATGCCGCGGGCCGATTTGATGGGCAGCGTCCGGTGCTGGTTCGCCTCAGCCAGGTCGGTGTAGTAGCCACCCTGAACGCCCTGCATGTAGAAGAGGCGCGTCGTCAAGGCCCCGATGACGAGAACGACGATCAACCCGAACACGCCGAAGCGCACGCCAAGACGGTTTTGCGGCGGCTCGGGCCGGCCCAGGACGTAGTCAGCCATGCGTCACCAGTCGACGCGCTCCACGGTCCCGAAGCGGTGCTCGATGGCGGTGAAGAGCGTGGCCACCGGGATCGCGATCACGCCGTTCATGAACGCGGCCACAAGCACGGCGCTGGGTGAGAACACGAGCGGCACGCCTTCGGTCGCGACCAAAATGACCGTCATCAGACCGTGCAGCAGCGGCGTGAGGATCACGGTCATCGCTACCGCGAGCCAGCGTCGACTGGGGCCGCCCACGCGCGCAACGATCATGGCCAGGCTGAGCACCAGCAGCAGGGACAGTGTCGCGGCGCCAAGGGGCCGATCGGGAACGAGCAGATCGATCATCAGTCCGCCCAGGAAGGCTGCGGCGAGGCCGTCTTCGATGCCCAGGATGATTGCAGCGCACGTCGCACAGATGAGGACCAGGTCCGCGATCGCACCGGCGATGGGCAGCTCCGGCAGAACGGTCGTTTCGAGCAACGCGGCGAGGATCGTGAAGAGCGCCGCGAAAGGAATGGTCAAGCTGAGCTCCGAGTGTCGCTGGCCGCACGGCAGACGCGCTGGCTGCGCGTGACGGCCCGAGTATAGGTCGGGTTCCTGAGAGGCCTGCGCGCGCCCTCGGCCGCCCGTTTCACGTGAAACGCTGTCCCAACAGACGCGCGAAGCCCCTCCGGCTGTTTCACGTGAAATCGCGCGTGAAGCGGCAGTGCATCCAGCGTGCAGCGGGCGTCCCGACAATGGCTGAATGGGCCGTTTCCGATAGAATCTGAGGACGTGAATGCACTCTCTTCCTTCGGTCGCTGAGTGGGCGACGTCATCGCCTGCGCGAACCAAAAGGGGGGCGTCGGCAAGACCACCACGGTCATCAACCTGGCGGCCTATCTCGCGCTAGCGGGTCGGCGTGTCCTGGTCGTGGATCTCGATCCACAGGGCAACGCTACCAGCGGCCTCGGAGTCGACCGCCAGGGCGGTGCAAGCTCCATCTACCCCGCGCTCGTCGACCCGCAGCTGACGCGCTCCGTCGTGCAGCCGACGCAGATCGACGGGCTGTCGTTGATCCCATCCGGGCTTGACCTCGCTGGAGCGGAGGTCGAGCTCGTCAGTGTGGGCCAGCGCGAGCGCAAGTTGTCCGCCGCGCTGGCACAGGTGCGGGACGCGTATGACTTCATAATCCTCGACTGCCCGCCGGCCGTCGGCCTCCTGACCGTCAACGCCCTGACTGCGGCCGACGCCGTGCTGGTGCCGATCCAGTGCGAGTACTACGCGCTCGAGGGCCTCGGGCAGCTCCTGGCCACCGTCGACCTTGTGCGCGACAACCTGAATCCGCGGCTGCGCCTGGGCGGAGTGCTGCTCACGATGTACGACGCGCGCACAACCTTGTCTTCCGACGTGGCCGCAGAGGTGCGCCGGCACCTTAATGGAACGGTGTACGAGACCATCGTTCCACGCTCAGTTCGCCTTGCCGAGGCGCCCTCGTACGGGCGGCCGATCGTGCGCTACAGCCCGGAGTCGCGCGGCGCCCAGGCGTACGCGGCGCTGGCCGAGGAGGTGCTGCAGCGCCACGGCGCGCGCGGGCCGGTGGCCGGGGTAGGCGCGTGACGGCGGAGGGGCGGCGCAGCGGCGGACTGGGGCGCGGCCTCGCGGCGCTCATCCCGCAGCGCGACGAGCCCGCCGCGTCGGTCGAGCTACCGATCTCGGCCATCCGCCACAACCCGTATCAGCCACGCAAGGGGATCGAGCAGGCGAACGTGGCCGACCTGGCGGCAAGCATCGCCGAGCACGGGGTGCTCCAGCCGATCCTCGTCACGCACAGCGCAGACGGCTATCAGCTGATCGCCGGCGAGCGCCGGCTGCGCGCGGCGCAGATGGCCGGCCTCGAGCGCATCCCCGCCCTCGTGCGCAGCGCCGATGGTGGCGCCCAGCTGGCGTGGGCGCTCATCGAGAACCTGCAGCGCTCCGATCTCAACGCGCTCGAGGAGGCGCACGCTTTCCGGCGGCTGGTCGACGAGTTCGGGCTGAGCCACGAGGACGTCGGCGCGCGCGTCGGCCGATCACGCTCCGCAGTGGCCAACACACTGCGCCTGCTCGACCTCGACGAGGGCGTTCAGGCCGCGCTGACCGCGGGTCAGATCACCGAGGGTCATGCCCGTGCCCTGGCCGGCCTGCCGGACGCCGCGGAGCAGGCAAATGCCCTATCTCAGGTACTCTCCTCTGGCCTGTCGGTGCGGCAGACAGAGGAACTCGTACGCCGTTCGATTAAGGGCAAGCCGAAGTCCACGCGCTCCGCCACGGCGCGTCCCGCCGATGTCGAGAGGTTGGAGCGCGGCCTGCGCGAGGCGCTCGCAACCAAGGTCACGCTCAGCACCAGCCGCAAGGGGGGCAAGATCACGATCGAGTACTACACCCAGGAAGAACTCGAGCGGCTGTACGAGCGGCTCACCGGTGGCGCCGCGTGACGGATCAGCTGACCAAGCCGACCGCGCGGGGGAGTGCGGGCAACGGGCGCAAGGCGAAGGGCGCGGCGGACGCCGCGTACACCGCCGAGAGCATCCAGGTCCTGGAGGGCCTCGAGGCGGTCCGCAAGCGGCCGGGCATGTACATCGGCTCGACCGACGGGCGCGGCCTGCATCACCTGATCTGGGAGGTCGTCGACAACTCGATCGATGAGGCCATGGCGGGCCACGCCACGCTCATCGAGCTGACCATCAAGCCCGATGGCAGCGTCGTCAACCGCGACAACGGCCGTGGCGTGCCGGTTGGCAAGCAGAAGCAGACGGGCAAGGATGCCCTCGAGGTCGTGCACACGGTGCTGCATGCCGGCGGCAAGTTCGGCGGCGGCGGCTACAAGGTGTCGGGCGGCCTGCACGGCGTGGGTGTGAGCGTGGTCAACGCCCTGTCGGAGTGGCTGTACGTCGAATCGGCCTTCGGCGAGAAGGTCTGGCGGCAGGACTATGAGCGCGGCAAGCCGACCAACTCCGTCCACGCGGTCCGCGCCAGCAACGGCAGCCACGGCACGCTGACCGCCTTCAAACCCGACGCGCTCGTCTTCGAGACGCTCGAATGGAGCTTCGAGACGGTCGAGCAGCGGCTGCGCGAGTCGGCGTATCTCAACAAGGGCCTGTGGATCAAGTTCGTCGACGAGCGGCCGACGCCGGCACGTGAGAAGAGCTTCTATTTCGAAGGCGGCCTCGTCTCGTTCGTGCGCCACCTGAACCGCGATCGGGACGTGCTCCATCCGCGGCCCATCTACGCCGAGCGGCGCGACGGCTCAACGCAGGTCGAGGTCGCGATCCAGTACAACGACGGGTATTCCGAGAGCGTGTTCGCGTTCGCCAACAACATCAACACGGTCGACGGCGGCACGCACGTGACCGGCTTCCGCGCGGCGCTGACGTCGTCGCTCAACGAGTACGCGCGCAAGAACGCGATACTCAAGGACAGCGACGCGAACCTGTCGGGCGACGACGTGCGCGAGGGCCTCACCGCGGTGATCAGCGTCAAGCTGACCGACCCCCAGTTCGAGGGCCAGACCAAGGCCAAGCTCGGCAATGCCGAGGTCAAGGGCCAGGTCCAGGCGGCCGTTGCCGAGGGCATCAACCAGTATCTCGAGGAGAACCCGCAGGACGCGCGGCGCATCATCGAGAAGTCGCTCCTCGCGGCGCGGGCGCGCGACGCCGCACGCAAGGCGCGCGACCTGGTCATCCGCAAGTCGGCGCTCGAGGGCAGCGCCCTGCCGGGCAAGCTGGCTGACTGCCAGGAGCGCGACCCGGCGCGGAGCGAGCTGTTCATCGTCGAGGGCGACTCGGCCGGTGGCTCGGCCAAGCAGGGCCGCGATCGCCACTTCCAGGCGGTCCTGCCGATGTTCGGCAAGATGCTCAACGTCGAGAAGGCGCGCATCGACAAGGTCCTGTCAAGCGAGAAGATCCGGCCGCTGATCATCGCCCTGGGCGCGGGCATCGGCGAGACGTTCGATATCGCCAAGTTGCGCTACCACAAGATCATCCTGCTGGCCGACGCGGACGTGGATGGCGCACACATCCGCACGCTGCTCATGACCTTCTTCTACCGCCACATGCCGTTCGTGATCGAGGGCGGACACCTGTACATCGCCCAGCCGCCGCTGTTCCGCGTCAGCACCGGCAAGGTCACGCGCTACGCGAAGGACGAGGCCGACCGTGAACGCGTCGTCAAGGAGTTCAAGGCCAAGAACCTGACCATCCAGCGCTTCAAGGGCCTCGGCGAGATGAACGCCGAGCAGCTCTGGGAGACGACCATGAGCCCGGCCACGCGGACGCTGCTCCGGGCCGACATCGTGGACGCTGCCGAGGCCGACCGCATCTTCAGCACGCTGATGGGCGAGAAGGTCGAGCCGCGGCGCGACTTCATCAAGGCCCGCGCACGCCAGGTGCAGAACCTTGACGTCTGACATCACTCGCCGCGCGCAGGCGTTGGTCGCCGAGCGCCTGCCCGAGGCGCGCGGCCTGGGTCAGACGCTGGCCGAGCTGATCGATCAGCCCGAGGAATTCGTGGCCATCGCCCGCACGGGCCTGACCAACCTCGCCGACGAGCCCTACCGCGCCGAGCAGGCACGCGTCGCGCCCGGTACTGGGGCCGTCTTTGGGGTCCGTAACCCGCTCCTCGCGGCCATCGCCCGCCAGCTCAAGGCGAGCCTCAAGCAGGGTTCAGACGCGAGTGCCCTGTGGCTGGCCGAGCGGCTCGTGATCGAGCCGGAACGCGAATTCACGATCCTCGCCCACACCTGCCTGCTGCGCTCGCTGCCGAGCGACCCGGAGCGCACCTGGCAGCTGATGCGCAAGCTGGCCCACGCGGCCCACGAATGGATCAGCGTCGACTCATTGGCCGGGCTCTACGCCGCGGGCATCATGCGCGAGCACTACCGCTGGGCGGAGCTGGAGCAGCTCGTCTACGCGGCGAGTCCGTGGGAGCGCCGGCTGGTCGGTGCGACGCTCGCCCAGCTGCCGTTTGAGCTGGGGCGTGGCGAGCGGCCTCGCCTGGCGCGCACGCCCGCTTTGACGCTCATCAGGACGCTCCTCGGAGATGCGGAGCCTGACGTCCAGAAGGCACTTTCGTGGGCCCTGCGTTCGTGGTTCGAGGTAGATCCCAACGGCGTGCGCGAGCTGATCCGCACCGAAGCCGGGGACGCGCTGCGCAACAACGATGGCCACAGGGCGTGGGTGCTACGCGACGCGCTTACCTCGCCGCTCGTGGATGGCTCATTCGCGGCCGAGATCCGCGCCCGGCTCGAGGGCGTGCGGCGCGACGGCCGCAAGCCGTCCACCAGCGAAGCGTCGGAAACGGCACGCGGCTTCGTCGGCTATGAGCGCCTCGCCGACGCGGCTCTCGAACAGCAGGGCGCGCGCCAGCAGGGTCGCGGTCAGCGATGACCGACGAAGGGCGCGTAGTCCCGATCCGCATCGAGGACGAGCTGCGCGTCTCGTACCTCGACTACGCGATGAGCGTCATCGTCAGCCGTGCGCTGCCCGACGTGCGCGATGGCCTGAAGCCGGTTCATCGGCGAATCCTCTACACGATGCACGAGATGGGGCTCACATCTGCGGCGAGCTACCGCAAGTGCGCCGCGATCGTCGGCGAGGTGATGGGCAAGTACCACCCGCACGGCGACGTCGCGCTGTACGACGCGCTCGTGCGGCTGGCCCAGACGTTCTCCCTGCGGTACCCGCTCATCGATGGCCAGGGCAACTTCGGATCAGTCGATGGCGACCCGCCGGCGGCGATGCGCTACACCGAGGCGCGCATGACGGCGATCGCCGCCGAGGTGCTGGCCGACATCGACAAGCAGACGGTGGACTTCGTCGAGAACTACGACGGCACGCGCCAGCAGCCAAGCGTTCTGCCGGCCAAGCTGCCCAACCTGCTGGTCAACGGCTCGGCCGGCATCGCCGTCGGCATGGCGACCAACATCCCGCCGCACAACCTGGGTGAGGTCGCTGAGGCGACGATCGCGCTCATCGAGAACCCGAGCCTCACCAATGACGAGCTGTGCGGCATCGTCAAGGGCCCTGACTTCCCGACCGGCGCCACGATCTTCCGGCGCGACACGCGGCGCAACAGCGTCACGGGCCAGGTCGAGGAGTTCGACGCGATCCGCGAGATGTATGCCCACGGCCGCGGCCGCATCGTCATGCAGGCCACGGTGTCGTTCGAGGAAACGCGCCAGCAGCGCATGGCGATCGTCGTGACCGAGCTGCCCTTCCAGGTCAACAAGGCCACGCTGGCCGAGAAGATCGCGGACCTGGTGCAGCACAAGAAGGTCGAGGGCATCGCCGACATCCGCGATGAGTCGGATCGCGACGGCATGCGTCTGGTCATCGAGTGCAAGCGCGACGCGGCGCCGCGCAAAGTGCTCAACAACCTGTTCAAGCACACGGCACTGAAGCTCGCCTACAACGTCAACATGCTGGCCCTCGTCGACGGCCAGCCGCAGACGCTGCCCCTCAAGGGCGTGCTGCAGCACCACATCGACTGGCGGCGCGAGGTCGTCCGGCGCCGGACCGAGTTCGACCTGGGCCGGGCGCGCGATCGGGCGCACATCCTCGAGGGCCTCAAGATCGCTCTCGACCACCTCGACGCGGTGATCAAGACGATCCGCGAGTCGGCCGACGTCGACACCGCGCGCGCCAACCTCATGAGCCGCTTCGAGCTGACCGAGATCCAGGCCAATGCCATCCTCGAGATGCAGCTGCGCCGCTTGGCCGCGCTCGAGCGCAAGAAGATCGAGGACGAGTACCTCGCCATGATCAAGCTCATCGCCGAGCTCGAGGACATCCTCGCCAACCCGGCGCGCGTCCTGTCGATCATCAAGGACGAGCTGCGCGAGATGTCGGCCAAGTATTCCGGCGAGCGCAAGACGCGCGTCCAGGAGGACGCCGACCGCGAGCTGACCGACGAGGACCTCATCGCCGACGAGGATGTCGTCGTGACCGTCTCGAAACGCGGCTACATCAAGCGCCAGCCGCTGGCCACGTACCGGCGCCAGATCCGCGGGGGCAAGGGCATCATCGGCGCGCGCACCGTCGAGGAGGACGCGGTCGAGCACCTGCTGGTGGCCGGGACCCACGACTGGGTGCTGTTCTTCACCAACCAGGGCCGCGTGTTCAGCTCCAAGGTCCACGCGATCCCGGCGCCGACCGAGCGGACGAGCAAGGGCATACCCGTCGTGAATCTCGAGGGCGTGCAGCTCGAACCACCCAATGAGCGCGTCCTGGCCATCATCACCATCCCCAACTTCGAGAAGGGCGACAACCTGGTCATGGCGACCCGCAAGGGCATGATCAAGAAGACGCCCATCGAGCAGTTCGAGCGCGTGCGCTCGACCGGCATTCGCGCCATCACCGTGGCCGACAAGGACGAGCTCGCGTGGGTCGCGGTGTCGTCGGGCTCGGACGACATCCTGCTCGCGTCAGCGCAGGGCAAGATCGGCCGCTTCAACGAGAAGGAAGTGCGGCCCATGGGTCGCGACGCAGCCGGGGTCATCGGCATCCGGCTGGCTCGCGCCGGCGACCAGGTCGTGAACATGGGCGTGATCAAGCCCGGCAACGACGTGCTGGTTCTGACAGAGACGGGTTACGGCAAGCGCGTCGAGGTGTCCGAGTTCCGGCGCAAGCACCGCGGCGGCCAGGGCGTGATGCTCATCCCGATCGAGGGCTCCAAGACCGGCAAGGTCGCGGCCGTCCAGTTGGTCGACGAGCAGGATGAGGAGCTGCTCCTCATCAGCCGCGAGGGCCAGGTCGTGCGGACTGACGTCAAGAGCGTCAACCGCTATGGCAGCGGAGCGCGCGGCGTCATCGTGATGCGCCTGAACGAGGGCGACATCGTCGCCGGCATTGCGGTCTTCCGCGCTGAAACCCGCGATACCGTGGAACCGGGGCTGGCGGACGGCGAACCCATGCCCGACAATGACGGCCCGGCTGGAGGGTCTTCGTGAGCGCATTCGGCGGCCGTGCCGCGACCGTCTACAGCGACCAATACGACCTCTACACAGGCAACTCCAATCCCGAGCTGGCGCGCAAGATCGCGCGCTACCTGGGTCGAGAGCTGGGCCACGCGCAGGTCTTCGAGTTCCCCAACGAGAACATCTTCGTGAAGATCGAGGACAACGCGCGCGACCGCGACGTGTTCATCGTCCAGTCAACCAACAGCCCGGTCCAGAAGTCGATCATGGAGCTTTTGATCATGATCGACGCCTTCAAGCGCGCCAGCGCCGGGCGGATCACGGCGGTCATCCCGTATTACGCCTATGGCCGCTCGGACAAGAAGGACCAGCCGCGCGTGCCGATCACGGCGCGCCTCGTCGCCGACATGATCAGCGTTGCCGGCGCCGACCGGGTGCTGACCATGGACCTCCACCAGGGCCAGATCCAGGGCTTCTTCTCGATCCCTGTCGATGAGCTGACCGCGGTCCACATGCTGTCCAGCCACTTCAAGAAGCTGAACCTGGAAGACCCGGTCGTGGTCACCGACCTCGGCTTCGCCAAGCGCGCGCGGACCTTCGCGGAGATCCTCGACGCACCGCTCGCCGTCATCGAGAAGCGCCGCCCCGACAACCGCGGCACAGCCGAGCTGCTCAACGTCATCGGCGAGGTCAAGGGCAAGCGCGCGATCATCGTCGACGACGAGATCGACACCGCCAGCACGCTGATGGAGATCGAGCGCGCGCTGATTCGCGAAGGCGTGACCGATATCTACGCCTGTGCCACGCACGGCGTGCTGTCCGACCCGGCCACCGACCGGCTGCGCGCCTCCGAGATCACCGAGGTCGTCATCACCGACACGGTGCCCCTGGCGGCGGCCAAGCAGCTGCCGCTGATCAAGGTCCTGAGCGTCGCGCCGCTTATCGGCGAGGCGATAAGGCGCATCCACCGCGGCGAGTCGGTCGGCGCTCTATTCAGCAGCGACATGTCGCTCGTGCAGGAGATGATCCTGTGGGACGAGGAGACGCCGCGCGGCGAGGACGATGACACCTTTCGGGACGGAGTCGGCCACGGTGAACCCGCGCCCGCCGCGGCCCACGCCGGGTAGCCCAGGACCAAGCGCATGAGTCTGAAGCTCTACCGCCCCACGCCCAACGGTCTCGAGCCGAGCCCGGTCGAGCAGCGCACCTGGCGCAGCCGCCTGCGCTCGCGGCGCTGGAAGCCCGCCGAGCTGGCGAACCCCGAGCAGGCCCCGACGAGCACGCGCATGGCCGTCGCCTTCTGGGTGGTCCTCGCGGTGTTGACCTTCGTGGTGCTCGTGGTCGGCTACGGCACCGGCTTCTGGGGCTCGATCAGCTAGACCGGGGGCGCGATCTCCACCCGGCGCTGGGGCTTTCCGCTCGAAGTCAGTAGCTGACCCAGGTCCAGCCGTTGAGCGGGCCACCTGGGGCGATCGCGAACTTCAGGATCCACAGCACGCCCCACAGGTTGATGAGCACCGATGCGCCGATCAGCACGACCTGGTAGCGCGTCAGGCGCATCCCGCGCGTGACCATGATCACGGCGAGCAGGAACAGGAACGGCACGAAGTCCAGCCCGTAGCGGTAGCCGAACTGGGCCCAACCCGTTGCGGCGAACATCCAGATGAAGAGCACGATGGGCACGATTGCCGCCCAGCACGCGACCACGAGCCGGTCGCGGTTCGTGATTGACAGGACGATGGCGAGACCGATCACGATCCAGAAAGGCCACAGGTGCAGCGCGAATGGCACGCTGGCCGGCGTCCACCGGACAACGCCCAGCTGCGCGCCGGCTGCACCGCTGATCAGCACCGCACCCGAGAGCGCGATGGCGATGGCAGCCAGGCGCGCCGGCCAGACCCACTTGCGCAGGTGCACGAACAGGCCGAGCAGCAGCGCAGGCGAGGTGGCCCACATGGCCTGGCCTGCCCACGAAGGCCAGATGAACGGCGGGTTGCCCGAGAAGTTGGGCATCTGCTCGAAGACGATTGCCACGTGGCGCGACCAGTACTGCGGGCTGAAGAGCCCGTGCGGGTACACCCAGGTCAGGTTGTCCTGGTAGAGCTGCTCGGTGTAGCTGTAGCCCGACTCGAATGGGCTGCCGAAGCGCAGGTAGTTGACCAGCGAATTGAGCACGAGGAACGGCGCGACACCAATCGCCAGCGCGACCAGGGGCCGCAGCTGGATACGGCGCAGGATGGAGCGACCGGCCTCGGTCGCGGCGGGCAGCCACATGTCCGAGAACGCCACCAGCGCGAACAAGCCGCCGATGATGGTCGAGGGCCGGCACATGAAGGCCGCGCCGAACATGGCCCCGGCGAGCAGCGGGTTGCGCCGCACGACCGTGAAGTAGATGCCGCTGAAGACGAAGAACACGGCAGTTGCATGGGCGAAATGCCACACGCTGCCGTCGGCGGAGCTGAACCAGATCTGCGTGCCCAGGACCCCCAGGACGGTCAGCGCCAGTTGCGTCCGCAGTGAGCTCGTGAAGTGGCGCGTGATGGCAAATACGACAACCGCGCCCGCCGCGCCGATCAAAGCCGAGACGAGCGCCTGGCTGACGGTCATGCCGAAGATCAGCACGAGCGGTAGCAGCAGGAATGCCGGCCCAAGTGAGTGCTGCATGTAGTGCTTGCAATCGGCGCTGAAGCGGGCGTTTGGGATGAGGGCGTCAATCTCCGGCCCGCGCGGGTCATTGATCGGCAGGCAGAAGCCTTGGCCGTCGTACAGGACCCGCTCGAGGACATTCAGGTTGCGCGTGTACTCGGCCGTCATGTCGAGATGGCCGTGGATGATGTTGTTGGCCTGGGAGAGCTGGAAGTCGTACGGCGTGTTGACCGGACCGGTCAGGTAGTAAACGAGGAAAGTGAAGATGAAGACCGCCAATGACGCACCGAAAACGCGGGCGCGCTCGTTGCGGACGACGAGCGTCGATCGGGTCTCCGCAGCCATGGTGACGGACGTGCTGCTCATGGAATATGCCGAGTGTGGCAGATCACTGGCGCCACTCATAACCAGACAAATCGCGTACCTATACTTCCGGGACCATTGCACTTTTTCTGCGCTCAGCCTATCGATACCCCATGCATTTCCCTGAGACCGGCTGCCTGGCGATCGCGGTGAGGGCGTGACCCTGGTTCAGACGCGGCCGCCGGCCATCCGTTCCACCGGCAGAGGCATCGCGGTCATCATTCCCTGCCTCAACGAAGCGCAGACCATCGGCCAGGTCATCGACGACTTCCGGCGTGAGCTGCCCGAGTCCCGGATCTGGGTGATCGATAACGACTCGACCGACGCCACGGCCAAGGTCGCGCTCGAGCACGGTGCGCAGGTGCTGACCGAAACGCGTCGAGGCAAGGGTTTTGCGGTGCGCACGGCGTTCCGCTCGATCGACGCCGAGGCGTACGTGATGGTCGACGGTGACGACACCTACCCGGCCGAGGCGGTGCACGCCCTGCTCGCACCGATCAGTACCGGGCGGGCCGACATGACCGTCGGCTCGCGCACGATGGAAGGCACCAACAGCCAGTTCCACTTCCTGAATCGGTTCGGCAACAGGATGTACGCGGCCCTGGTGCGTTTCCTGCTGCGGGTCCGGCTGACCGACATCCTGTCCGGGCTGCGCGTCATGTCGCGTCAGCTGGTGCGCACCGTGCCGATCGCGGCGTCGGGCTTCGAAATCGAAGCCGAGCTGACGGTCAAGACCATTGAACGCAGCATGCGCATCGTCGAGCTGCCGATCGACCTGCGTTCGCGGCCCAAGGGCAGCGCCAGCAAGATCAAGGTGTTCCGCGACGGAGCGCGCATCGCTTGGACCATCCTGTTGCTTTTCCGCGACTACAAGCCGCTGACATTCTTTGGTGGCATTGGCCTGGTGTTCATGGCGATCGGCCTCATTCCGGGCATCGAGGTCGTGCTCGAGTTCGCCCGAACCGGCCTGGTGCTGCGACTGCCGTCGGCCGTCCTGGCGGCGGTCCTCGAGGTCGTCGGCATCCTGCTCGGTGTCGTGGGCATGGTGCTGAGTTCCATCAGTCGTCGCTTCCAGGAGATCGAGAGCAAGCTCGACCTCATAGCCCACGAGCAAATTGATGCACTCCGTGAACCAGTCGACCAAGTCGGCGGCCAGGGAGGCTGACCCATCGGCGCGGTGGACAGCGGATCGCGACGGCAAAGGTCATTCCGCCAGGATGGCGGCTCCGCACTTGACGACCTGATCTTTCGCCTCCGTGCGCGGCGCATCCTGCGCCAATTCCCGCCGTACGCGGCCGTGGCCGCGGACCTGGGCTGCGGCCATGACTACCGGCTGCTGCGGCACCTGCACCGAAGTCGACGGATCGGAGCGGGCATCGCTGTTGACCTGGCGCTCGGGCAGCCCCCGCCGCCGGGCATCACGCTGATCGAGACGGACCTGGGCCGACCGCTCGAGATCGCCAGCGCCTCAGTCAGCGTGGTCATGTCGCTGGCCGTGCTGGAACACCTCGACGATCCAGGGCTCCATCTGCGTGAGGCGTACCGCGTGCTGCGCTCGCCCGGGCTGCTGCTGCTCACCTCACCATCGCGCGCGTCGCGGCCGTTGCTGGAGTTCATGGCCTACCGCCTGCACATCATCGACGCAGAGGAGATCCGCGACCACAGGCACTACTTCAACGAGGCTGAGATCCGCAGCCTGCTGGTCGATTCCGGTTTTTCCGCTTCCACAGTCGAATACCGCACTTTCCTGCTCGGGCTGAACCAGTTCGCGAGCGCGGCCAAATAGCGGGTCAGCGGAGGGACGGAGGGGCCCAACCTATACTTGGCGGTCTCATGCCGAACCTTCTTTCCCGGTTTCTGGACGCGAACGGGCGCGAGGTGCGCAAGCTCCAGCCAGTTGTCGACGAGATCAATTCACTGGAAGCCGAGTTCCAGGCGCTGAGCGACGCGGAGATCCGCGCGCGGATGATCGAGCTGCGCGAGCAGATCCACGAGGACGGCGCACCAAGCGAGCCGTCGGACGAAGAGCTCAATGCCGATTCATCGGAGCGCCGGCGCGAGCTCCGGCGAGCGCGTGAGACGGCCGACGTCAAGCATCTCCAGGGCGTCCTCGACGACGCGCTGCCTGAGGTCTTCGCTGCGGCACGCGAGATCAGCCGGCGCAAGCTGGGCATGCGCCATTTCGACGTCCAGCTGATCGGCGGCGTGGTCCTGCACCAGGGCAAGATCGCCGAGATGAAGACGGGCGAGGGCAAGACCCTCGTCGCGCCGCTGGCCGCAGCACTCAACGCCATGTCGGGCCGCGGCGTCCATGTCGTCACGGTCAACGACTATCTGGCCAAGCGCGACCCCCAGTGGATGGGCCCCATCTTCGACGGCATGGGCTTGACGGTCGGGGTCATCCAGCACGAGACCGCGTACCTGTACGACCCCGAGCACCGCGGCACGGATGAGCGGTTGCTCAACCTGCGTCCGGTGGAGCGGCGCGAGGCGTACGCGGCCGACGTCACCTACGGCACGAACAATGAGTTCGGCTTCGACTACCTGCGCGACAACATGGTCACCGAGCTCAACCAGCGTGTTCAGCGCGGCCGCTACTTCGGCATCGTGGATGAGGTCGACAACATCCTCATCGACGAGGCGCGAACGCCGCTCATCATCAGCGGCCAGGCCGCCGAATCGGAAGACCTCTACTACCAGTTCGCACGTCTTGTGCCGCGACTCCAGAAGCGGCCCGAAGGAGCGGAGGAGGGCGGCGACTTCTTCGTCGATCTCAAGGAGAAGGCCGTCGCCCCCACGGAAGAGGGCATCTCCAAGATTGAGCGGCTGCTCAAGATCGACAACCTCTTCGACAC
>DATBRX010000130.1:0-22153 GCA_036560085.1 Candidatus Limnocylindrales bacterium | reverse complement strand
GCCGAAGGTCGCGGCAACGACGATGCCGCCCAGCGCCGCGGCGCGGCTGAAGCGCAGCATTATGCCCAGCCCAATGCCGATCAGGATGAGCGGCCACAGTCGCAGCAACGACGTGGCCACGTCGCGATCGATCACGTTGAGCTGGACGGCCAGCGGTACCGCGCCCAGGCAGACCAGGAAGATCCCCCAGTTCAGGAACCCGCGTCTCACGTGCACTGTTGACTCCCTGTGACAGTGGTTATTGAGCTGCCCCCTCTTTCCTCAGTCCGGCCATCTCCTGGAGCAGTCGCCAATTCTCGAGCCGATCGGCGTTCGTCGCCTGGATCTCGATGCTTGGACTGCCGTCGGCCGCGAAGTGTGGCGCGAAGCGGCCCTCCGTCCTCGCAAAGGCGAGGAAGTCGGTGACCGTGCCATCGGGCGTGTGCAGCCAGTCCTCGCGCAAGGCCGGGTTGCCCTGCAGCGACAGACGCTCGGCCAGTGACGGGCCACGGCGTGGGTCGTAGCTGAAGAGTGGGAACGCGCGCGAGTCCACGGCGAAGCGAGCCTGCTGAGCGGCCGCCTCATCGCCGATGCCGTGCTCCGGCTGGCAGGGCGTGTAGACGACGATCACTGCGGGGCCAGGAAACTCGTTCGCGTCAATGACCGCGCGGTAGAAGTGGTTGAGATGCGCCGTGGTGGTCTGGGCGACGAACACCTGGTCATGGGCGAGCATGATGCGGCCCAGCTCCTTGCGCCGCGCCGGATAGCCGTGGATCTCCTTGCCGAATGCAGAGAGCTTCGTCACCTGGCCGCCAAACGTCGCGGTGGATGATTGGCCGCCGGTGTTGGAATAAGCCTGGGTATCGAGCACCAGCACCTTCACGTCCGCGCCCGAGGCGACAAGGCGTGAGAGCGCCTGGAAGCCGATGTCGTACATCGCGCCGTCGCCTCCGACGGCCCACAGCCGGCGGTCGGTGTGGCCGGCCTGATCCCAGCGCGCCCTGATGCCCATTGCATCGGCAGCCGCGTTCTCGAAGAGCGAGTTGGTCCACGGCACCATGTACGGGTTGAACGGATAGGTGCTGCCATAGACGGTGTTGCAGCCCGTCGCGGCAACGATGCCCATGGACTCGGGGCCGTGCACCTGGCGCGTCGCGGCGACCATCATCCGCAGGGCCGTTGCCTCGCCGCAGCCTGAGCACGAGCCCGCGCCGCCCACGTAGCCCAAGGCGTGCTCGCCGAGCATGAGGTCGGCCAACGCCTTCTCATTCCGATACTCGACCGGCGTCGTCGGCAGCGATCGGAAGAAGCTCATCCGGCGGCGGTACGGCTCAAGCGTGCCTTCCGAGCGGTCGGTCGGTGCCTCCTTGTCGATCATCACCAGCGCGTTGTGGTCGAGGTGGGCGCAGACCTCGACGCACTCGGCGCAGCCCTTGCAGTTCGTCGGGTCGATGAAGATCCCGAAGTCTGCCGGCTCGAGGCCGCGCCGCTCGGGCACGGTCGCGTACTTCTGGGTTGCGACAAATTGGGCTGTCAGGTCGAGCGCGATCACGTCAGCGGCCACGCCGTTGGCATTGGCCGCGCTGAACTCGGCGATGCGCTCCTTCAATGCTGCACGCGGCTGGGCGGTGCCCAGGATGGCGGTGTCCGGACACGCACTGACGCACGCCATGCAGCCCACGCACGCGTCCGCAAGGAGCTGCGGAATCCGTGACGCGAGCGTTGAGAAGTCGCGCGTCGCAGCGGTGCCGGGGGGAATGATGCTCCGCGCCAGGCCGTTGTCGGCGGCGTACTCGCGATCGGCCGTGCCGCTCTTGTACGCGGGCATGACGCTCTCGTTGAATTCCTCGACATACGAGCCCACGTCGAAGACTGGGAGTGCGCGGTCGTAGTCGACCAGGTCGACCGCAGGACGCGCGGTGTCGAGCTCAACCATCGGTCGGCCTGTGCGCCAGTGCGCGAACGAGATCTGTCGTTGAGATCACGCCGACCGGCTTGAGCTGATCCTCGTCGACGACGATCAGACGGTGGACGTGGGAGCGCTCCATGATCTGCGCCGCTTCCTCCATCGTCATCTCGCGGTCGGCGGTCAGCGCCGGGGCATGCATCAGGTGACGCACGCGCAGGCCAGGCCAGCGGCTCCACAGGTGCGCGACCGCGCGCGCGTGGATGATGTCGGTCTGGCTCAGCACGCCGACCAGCAGGCCGTCGCGATCGACCACCGGCAGGCCGCTGATCTCGTTCTCCTCGAGCAGCCGCACGGCTTCATCGAGTGACGCCCCGTCCTCGACCACGATGGGGTCGGGTGTCATGAGCTGGCCCACCAGGGGCACGTCGGCCTCGTCGTGGACGACCTCGAGCTCGGCGCTCATCGGGTGACTCCTGCCATCTCTCGCGCCCCCTCACCGGCCGCCTGGGGCGGCGCGGCGCGCAGCGGCGCGGTTACATCAATCAGCCCTTCGTAGGCCGCGCGAATTAGAGCGAGGTTTGCGTCCACGACCGCGCCGCCGCGCTTGCCAACATGCTTGGCGAGCGGCCCCTTGACGGCGGCCATCAGGTCGTCGAGTGACAGGCCGCGACCCGCGATGAAGGGTGCGACGCGCAGGAACACGCCGACCAGCGCGGCGCCCTGCATGCGCGTCGCGAGGTTGGGCGTGGGCGCGAAGCGCTTCGCGAGCGCGAGCGTGTCGAGTGCGACCACGTTGATGCCGCGGCCGATGATCTCCGCGCGCGCATTCGCCGGCAGTGCGGCCCAGATGCCGGCCGGATCGTCGAGCGTACTGTTCACGAACAGCGTGCCACCGTCGACCAGGCCTGACAGGGGAGCGCCCTGGCCGAACGCCGCGACGTCGTGGAGCGGCACGAATTCGACCCGGCGCAGCTCACTGTGCTGGCGGATGGGCGACTCGGCGGTGGTGAGGTAATAGGTCGTCGGCAGGCCGCGCTTCTCTGAGCCGTAGCGCGGGTAAGCCTGCACGTACAGGCCGAACGTCTGGCCGACGATCGACGCCAGAAGCTTGTTGACCGTGACCGACCCGTAGCCGCCGATCGAATGGCCACGCAGGCTGTACGCGCCGGTCGGGCGCAGCTCGATGTCGGGGGCGGCGAGCCCCAGCCGATGCTTGATGCCGAGCACCACGTACGGCCGCTCGTCCATCGCGCTGGGATCGCGCAGCCAGTCGAAGACCGCCAGCAGGTCGGCCGACGCCACGTCGCGGCTGCCGAGACCGGCAGAGGCGGAGACGACGCGCGGGATGGATCGTCCGGCAGCTGCCAGATCCGCCAACGCAGACTTCGTCTCACGCGTCAGGGGATTGGCCGCCGCCGCCGGCTCGTCGGTTCTCTCGACGATCGCGACGGACCTGGCGTCCGCCAGCGCGGCCGCTATCTGAGTCGCCGGGAAAGGCCGGAACGATGTCACGGTCACGCCCCCGGCGCGCACACCAGTGGCGCGCAGGTGGTCGACGACGTCGCGGGCGCTATCGGCGATCGTGCCCATGCTGACCACGACGTGCTCCGCTTCCCTGGTCAGGTAGGCGTCGATCGCGCCGTAGCGCCGGCCCGTCAGCTCGGCCCACTCGTTCATGACCGCGTCCATCACCGCGGGAATGCGCTCGTACCAGGCGCGCTGGGCGACGCGGCCCTTCATGTACGAGTCCTGGTTCTGTACGACGCCCGTCATGAGTGCCTCGGAGGGCTCGAAGAGGTTGCGGATGCGCAGCCGTGGGTCGCCGACGAACTCGCGCAGCAGCTCGTCTTCCGGCAAGAGCGCGTTCTCGAGGGTGTGCGTCGTCAGAAAGCCGTCCTGGACTACCAGGAAGGGCGTCTCCGTCTCCTCGGCAACACGACGCGCGATCGCCGTCAGGTCCGCCGCTTCCTGGACGTTGCGCGCGAAGAGGATGCCCCAGCCAGCGTCGGCCACTGACATCACGTCGTCGTGGCCGGCATGGATGTTGAGCGACTGGCTGGTCAGGGCACGTGCGCCGACATGGAACACGGCCGGCAGGCGCTTGCCGCTGATCGTGAAGAGGACCTCCTTCATGAGCAGCAGGCCCTGGCCGGCGGTGAAGTTGGTCACCCGTCCACCGGCGAGCGCGAAGCCCTCCGCAGCGGACGCACTGGAGTGCTCGGACTCAGGCTCGAGGAAGGACAGCCGCGTCCCCCACAGGTTGGTCTTGCCATCCGCCACCGCCGCCTGGAAGAGCGTGGCCATGTTGGTCGAGGGCGTGATTGGGTACGCGCAGCAGGCTTCGGCGAGGCGCGTCTCGACGTGGGCCACAGCCTCCGAGCCGTCGATGATCGCGGGTATGCCCGGATAGGCCGGGTGCGCAGCATTCACACCGCAAGGGTGGCGCGCAGCGGGCCGACTGACACGTGACGCGCGGTACCGAAATGGCGGGCCAATCGGCCCTCGTCCGCTCGCGCCGAACACGACGCCCTGGTGTGAGCGGCCGACCTACGCCGCCTTGAGCTGTGTCTGGCCTTCCCGGATCCTGCGCACGACCAGGACCGAGCACGGCGCGTGCAGCATCACGTTGCGCGCGACGCTGCCGAAGACCGCGCGACTGAGCCCCGTTCGGCCATGCGTGCCGACAACGATCAGATCGGCCTGCGCCTCTTCTGCGGTCAGCAGCAGGCCGGCTGCGGGGTCGCCCACGACCATCCGCCCAAAGGCATGGCGACCCGCCTCTTTGAGCCGCCGTGTGGCGGCCCCGACCGTCTCGTACTCATCTGGCCCAATCTCGGGCTGCACCGGCACCCCCGGCCCCAGGGCGACCATCCACGGCAGCGCTACCTGGGCGACGTGGGTGACCTCGATCGCCACCTTGGCGAAGATGGGCCACTCGGCCACGACCTTCTCGGCGGCGCGCGAGAACTCCGAATCGTCCACGCCGAGGACGGCCCGCGTCAGGTGGCGCCCGCGGGCGATGAGAACGGGGCATTCGGCCAGGTCGGCAACCTCAGCGCCGACCGAGCCGAGGACCATCGACGCGATGGTGCCGTGACCGCGGCTGCCGACAATCGCCAGGTCCGCACCAAGCTCGCGCGCGCTCTCGAGGATGCTGGTCGCCGGGCGGCCGTACAGCATCTGCCCGCTGACTTCGGCCGACGTGTGGGCAAGCGCATCGCAGGCGCGCTCGAGGATTGCCTTGGCGACCCTGTCGGCCTCGTGCGGGTACATCGCTTCAACGGGGGCGGCCGCGCCGACCCACTCCGCCGCGGGCACCGGTGGGACCGGCTCGATGACGGTGACCACGCGGATCTTGGTCCCGGCGGGCCATTCGATCGAAGAGGCAAGGCCGACCGCGCGATCAGCGGCCTCAGAACCGTCAGTTGCAACGAGAACGCGCATCGCCGTGTTGTCCATCTGGTTCACCTCTGGTCAGGGCTGTCGATTTCCGGCCGGAGGAACTCGTCTTCCCTCTCCATGTGGGTACACAGGATCGACTGGAGACCGAGTAGGTGGGCGCGAATGTCGCACACGAGGTCGTGGGTGACCGGTCCGGCGCGCAATAGGTCCGCGTCCGCCTCGAGGACAAAACCCATGTGTTCGATCTGGCGGTGCTCCGAGCGCATCACGTTCGTCGCCGCCGTCGTTGCGGTACCCCGCTCTATCGCCGGATACACGACGAGGTTCTCCCAGGCGGCATGCGGGCCAAGAGTCGTGGCAAGCCAGGCGCGCACACGGCTGACAGCCCGCGCAGCCTCGAGCGGCGACAAGCGGCCCACCGTGTCGGCGGCGGCGCGAATGTCGTCCAGCTGAGCCCTCAGCTGGGCATGCTCGTAACGCGCGAACGCGAAGTCCGCTGCGGTCATCCGAATCGTGCCGACCATGAGCGCACTCCTTTCCGCTCTTGGCCCGCCCCATCGAGGCGGCGAGCGAGCGCTTCGCCGGCGGCGGCCGAAGCACCCGAGTCGCGCTCCAAGAGACACAGCTCAGAACGCAGCAGCGCCTGCAGTCGTGGCGGCGCCGCCAGGGCGGCGAGATCGCCACCGTAGAGCTCAAGCGCCCGTACGAGGTAGGCCGCGTAGAGGACCAGCGGATCCATCGCGCTGACGTCACGTGAGAGTTCGGAGTCCGCGCCACAGGCGGCTGCCAGGCGTGCGAAGAAGCCCACGACGCTGGCCGCCAACGGATCTCCGGCGTCGCCTCGGCCGCTCACGGCCAGGATGGGCGCTTCGGACCGGAACAGCGCTGCGCTGAGCTGCCCGTCACGAACCCCGCTGAGCGACCCGCCGAACGACGCGAACTTGTTCACCGCCGCAACGCGGTCGATGACCTTGATGGTGCCCCACGAGTACGTGGGCGGCGGCTTTGCGATGGGCCACTCCAGCGTCGCCTGCTCAGCGGCCGCGGATCCGGGACACCAGCATTCGATTCGTTCCGGATCGAAGTGAGCGCGCGTCGGGCGCGGGCGGATGGCTACCAGCAGATAGGCCGGACCGTGCTCGAACGGCGATCCATGGACCAGCAGCCAACCGACCTCGCTCAACAGCTCAGGCGCATCCGTTATGGCCAGTCCTGCCCGGGCTGCTGGTGCGAACTCCACGCGACCTCCTTCGTCGGGAGGCTTCAGTCGGCTGAGCCTCCACGGCTGAATCCGATCGCATCGTCGGTCGCTGGGGCGCGCCACGGAACGGCCATGCGCGGGCGATAGCGGAGGCCGAAAGTCACTTTCCGCGGGCTCTCGCTAGATGTAATGGGCCCGCCGAGCCTCCTCCTCGAGCCACGGGCGCAGGTCGGGATGGGCGATCGCGATCAGCTGCCGCGCGCGCTCGGGGATGGAGCGGCCGTGCATCTCGGCCACGCCGTACTCGGTGATGATCGTCTCGACGTGGGCGCGCGTCGTCACCACGCCCGCGCCCTCGCGCAGATAGGGCACGATCCGCGAGATGGTGCCGTCGCTTGTCGTCGCGGGGAGAGCGATGATCGCGCGGCCATCGTCGGCCAGGGCAGCACCGCGGATGAAGTCCATCTGGCCGCCGACGCCGCTGTACATGCGCGGGCCAATGGAGTCTGCGCAGACCTGGCCGGTCAGGTCGACCTCGATCGCCGAGTTGATCGCCACCATCTTCTTGAACCGCCGGATCACCGCGGTGTCATTGGTGTAGTCCGCGGGCCGCATCTCGACCATCGGGTTGTTGTCAGCCCAGTCGTAGAGGCGCTGCGACCCGAGCATGAACGTGGCCACGACGCGGCCGTAGTTGATCTCCTTGGCACGGCCAGTGACGACGCCCGCCTCGACCATCTCGCGCACGACGTCGGTCATCATCTCGGTGTGGATCCCAAGATCGCGCTTGCCCTGTAGAGCTGCGGCCACCGCGCCGGGGATGGCGCCGATGCCCAGCTGAATCGTCGCGCCGTCGGGCACGAGGTCGGCCACGAAGTCACCAATGCGTCGCTCCACGTCACCGACCACCGCGGGTGCGGTCGCGTAGGGCGGCACGTCGACCTCCACCGCGAGGTCGATGTCGTCCACGTGGACGAAGCTATCGCCCAATGTGCGCGGCATGGCGCTGTTGACCTGGGCGATGACCTGCTTCGCGTAGCGGATGGCCGTCGGCATGGCGATGACGGACGTCCCAAGAGAGCAGAAGCCGTGCTTGTCGGGTGGCGACACGTTGACAAACACAGTGTCGATGGGCAGGACGCCGCGCCTGATCAACGTCCCAACGTCCGATAGGAATGCGGGGATGTATTCGGCCCGACCCTCATTGACCGCCTTGCGCGCATTCGGCCCGATGAACAGCGCACGATGGCGGAAGTGCGGCGCCATCTCGGGCGTGAGGTGCGGCCCGGGGCCTTCTGTGTGGAAGTGCAGGATCCGCACGTCGCTGAGCTCGCTTGCTCGCGCGACCAGCGCGTCCAGCAGCACGGACGGCGCCGCCGCGGCTGAGTGGATGTAGAGCTGTTCGCCTGAGCGGATGCCGGCGACGGCCTCCGCGGCGGTGACGAGGCGCATGTATGAACCCCTCGCTTACGAGAGCTTTGAAGGCAGATCGAGAGCGGAGGCTAGCGGCGCAGGAGCGCCAACCGACAGTGCCAAGACTCCCTGCCTGGGGGCCAGAAGCCCTAGTGCATCTCGACCATGATCCGGGCGCGCATCCAGGGATGCGGGCCGCAGAAGTACTCGAACTCGCCGGGCGTGTCGAACCTGAGCGAGAAGGTCTGGCCCTCGTTCAGGAAGCCCGAGTCGAATGATCCATCGACGGCCGTCACGGTATGGACCTGGCCTGGATCGTGATTGGTCCACGTCACCGTTGAGCCAAGCGGCACCATCAGTACGTTGATGCTGTAGTCGGCTGGAGACTCGGTGTCGGCGTACTCGTCGGCAGCATTCGCATCCTGGAAGGTGAAAGCACCGGCGACGATGTCCACGTGGAAACCCTCGCCAGGGGTGCCGGTCGGAAGCGGTGAACCCTGTGGCGTGGTGCTGGGCACCGGGCTGGTGGTCGGCACCGTCGTCGGCAGCGGGGTGCCCGACTTGCCGATCGATTCGAAGATCTCGGTGTTCGGATCGCCGGTGATGACGATCTGACCGATCGCGCCCTTGTCGAACGCACGCGCGAGGGCATGATCGACGAGCACGACGGTCATGGGCACCAGTCCGATCAGCTCGACGATGGTGCTGCCGCCGGCAGGAACGAGCGTGGTCTGTGAGCCGCGCAATGGCTCGTTGAGCAACGCGCCTTCCGTCCAGACTCTGTCCCAGTGCGAGCCGATGGGATGGAAATTGGAGTCGAGATTGAGGCCCGCGTTGACGAAGTAGATGCGCATCCGCTCGCCGACCTGCATCTTCGGCGCGTTGTCACCGGCCAGGGCGCCAACGGCGCCGTTGAAGACCACGAACTGCGGGTGCTCGTCGGTGATCGCATCGCGATCGGTGGTCAGCGGCCCGGCAGCCGGATCGTTCGTGTAGAACTCGGACTGGACCATGTACAGCTCGTGCTCGACCGGGGCCAGGGGCGTCTCCGGATCGACCAGGATGCCGCCGTACATGCCCTGTGCGATGTGCTGCGGCACGTCGCCCGCCGCGCAGTGGTACATGAACATCCCGGGGTAGAGCAGGCGCGCCTCGATGATGGCGGTCTCGCCCGGATTGACGGTCGTGTCCTTGGCGCCGCCGCCCTGGCCCGTGACCGCGTGAAAGTCGACGTTGTGCGGCATCGTGCCGTTGTTGGTCAGAGAGAAGCGGAGGAGATCGCCGACACGCGCGCGGATGATGGGCCCGGGCGTGCCGGTGGTCACGGCGCTGTCGCCGTGCAGGCGATAGCCCCACGTCGTGTATTCGAGTCCGTTTGGCCCAATCGCCTTGACCCCTTCAACGACATCGAATGCGACCTCGACGATCGCCTGCGTCGTGCGCGCCGCCGCGGGGGGCACTTCCGGCGCGTAGGCGACGTTGACCTCACCCGCGGGCACTGCGCCCAGATCGGCCTTGGCGGTCAGCGCCGGCAGGACGTCGTCATCTGAATTGGGGACGGCCGTTGGCGGAGCGCCGCTCGGCTGGGCGCTCGAACCCGGCGATGGTGTCGCTGGCGTGTACGTCCACGCCGGCCGCGGGCCGGTGGTACAGGCCGCGAGCAGGCTGATGACGACGACGACAAGGATTAGCGCGCGGAACGTGGCCTTCATTTGATTGCGAACTCCCGTGCAGCAGGCGCTGTGACCGCCATGGAAATGAACACCAAAATGGTTGTTGTTTCGAATGGCGGCTGACATGGGCCATTCGGCCCTATCTCGGTCCCTTCGGCATGGGGCGAACTATGCCCATGCGATTGCAGTTGACTCGTCGAGGCGACTACGCGATTCGGGCGATGCTGCTGCTGGCCCAGGAATCCGATGTTCTGACCGGCGCGGACATTGCGCGCCGTACGCATATTCCCGGCCGCCTCGTCGGGCAGGTGATGGGCCAGCTGGTACGCGCCGGGCTTGTTCACGCACGGCTCGGCCGCCATGGTGGCTACTGGCTCCCGCCGCAGGGTGGCGCGACCTCGATCCTCGCGATCGTCGAGGCTGTCGAGGGCGATGCCCGGCGCCAGCGCTGCGTCTTGAGCGGCACGCAATGCGACGTCGCCAACCGCTGCCAGGTGCATGACATCTTCGCGAGCGCGCAAGGGGCGCTGATCAATCGCCTCGCGCAGGCATCGCTGGATTCAGCGGCAGCGCCGCTGCAGCGCCGAGGTCGCGCCTAGGAAGATCCGCCGTGGCGCTTGGCGAGATACGCCGCCGCCTGCGCGCGCCGCTGCAGGTTCAGCTTTGACAGGATCGAGCTGACATAGTTCTTGACGGTCTTGTCGGACAGGAAGACCTCCGCTGCGATCTCCTTGTTCGTCTTGCCCTCGGCTACGAGCAGCAGGATCTTCTGCTCCTGCGCGGTCAGCTGAGCCAGCTCGTCGGTTGCGCCACCGGTCGCGATGCGCCGCACCCGCTCGAGCACCTTCTCAGTGACCGCAGGGTCGAGCAGCGATTCGCCACGACCCACCGCTTCGAGTGCAGCCACCAGGTCGCGGCCGCGGACCTGCTTGAGCAGGTAGCCGCTGGCGCCGGCCACGATCGCCGAGAACACGGCCTCCTCGTCCGGATAGCTGGTCAGGATCACGACTCGCGTGTTGGGCATCTCTGCGCGGATCTCACGGCACGCCTCGATACCGGACCCGTCGGGCAGACGCACATCCATGACTACGAGGTCGGGCTGGTGGCGCCGGGCCATCTCGATCGCGTCCGCGGCCGTCCCAGCTTCAGCGACGACCTGGAAGCCGGCTCGGCGCTCGAGCATCGCGACCAAGCCCTGGCGGACAACCTCGTGGTCGTCGACCACCAGCAGCCGATGCTGGATTTCTGTGCGCTCTCCGCCTTCGTGTGCGGCTGTCATACCTGGTCCTCTCGGTTAAGCGGTAGCTCGGCTGTGACGCGTGTCCCGCTGCCTTCCTCGCTCGCGAGGATCAATCGGCCCCCGACCTGTTCGGCACGCGCCCGGAGGTTGCCCAGCCCGCGCTGGCGTGAACTCCGTGCAGCTTCGACGTCGAAGCCTCGTCCATTGTCGCCTACGATCAGTGTCGCCGTCCCGTCCTTCGCGAAGAGCTGAATCGCTGCCCGCGTCGCACTGGAGTGCCGGGCGATGTTGCTCAGCGTTTCGCGGGTGATGGCCAGAATGTGCGCGGCATGGTCGCGTGGCAGCTCAGGCAGGTCCGGATCGACGTGCAGCTCGAGGTCGATGAGCGTGTTTGCGCGGAACTCGGCGGCAAGTGTCTCGACCCCGGTGCTCAGGTCCGCATCCATCAGCAGCTCCGGCTGGAGGCCCATGATGAAGTTGCGGATATCGCGGATCGTGGCGTGAATGCCGTCAATCGCGTGGTCGGTGCGCGCGGTCCCCTCAGCCGGATCCTCGCTGACGATTTCGGGCAGGTCCTCGAGCGATAGTGAGATGCCATAGAGGCTCTGGATGATCGAGTCATGCAGGTCCTGGCTGATGCGCTCGCGCTCCTGGACTATCGCCAATCGGCCGATCTCCTCGTGCAGGCGGGCGTTCTCCATGGCGATGCCGGCATGCAGCGCGAACATCTCGACCAGCCGCAGGTCGGCCTCATTGAAAGGCGCTCCGCCGCGCTTGTTCGTCAGGTACAGGTTGCCGATCGACTGGCCCTTGCTGCGCACCGGTACACCCAGGAATGAGTGCATCTCCGGGTGATGTTCGGGAAAGCCGTAACGCCGGTCATCGGTGGCGATGTCGTCAATGAGGAACGAGCGATCCTCGCGGATGATCAGTCCCAGCAGGCCCAGGCCGCGCGGCAGGTTGCCGATGTGGGCGCGAACTTCGTCGGTCAGGCCGCTCGTCACGAACTGCTCGATCCGACCGAATGACCCCACGATGCCCAGGGCCGCGTACTGCGCATCGACCAGCTCGCGGACACGATCGACGATCAACTGGAGGACGCGCTCCGGTGGAAGCACGCCGGCAATGCCGCGCACTGCGAGATCGAGCGCTTCGAGCTGACGCCGGCGCAGTCGCGCTTCGTGCTTCGACCAGATGGAGTCGATCGCCAGCTGCAGCGCCGCGCTGATGGCTTCGACCGACTCGTCCGAACCCTCGGCCCATAGGAGCGCCTCGCCCCTGGCCATCGGCTCAACCGCCAGATCGCTGGCCGCGCCTGTTGGCGCGTCGCCATCATTCGAACCGGTGAAAGTGCCATTGGCGATGTCCAATTCGGGCATGTGGGCGCTGTGCAGCTTTAGCCGCACGCCGCGCCCACCGTACGCGGCGCGGATCCGCCCGAGCGACTCGCGCAGCCGTTCCCGTTGGGCATCGGTTGGCTCGTCGCGCCAGTCCTCGAGCAGCACGATGAACTCGTGAACGGGCAGTAGGGACAGGTCCGCCGCAGCCATGGCACGCCCAATCTAGCAGTCGCCCGCTCAGCCCATTCGGCAGCCAATTAGGGCCGATTGTCACTGTCGGGCGCTGCAGGACTCCCGCCAGACTTCCGCGATGGAAGAGGACACGCTGCGCGCTGATCTGATGGAAGCCGGGGCCTGAGATGCTCCCGCTGAACCACCCTGCGAGCGTCGATTCGGAGACCGTTCCCCAGACCGAGGTGCACGGCCCGAGCCCAGTCAAGATCCGGACCGTGCTGCTGGCGACGGACCTGACTCCGGCTTCGGAAGCTGCGACCGTCCAGGCGATCAGCATGGCCGCCTCGCTTGGCGCGCGGCTGCTCGTCGTGAACGTCATCGATCAGGGGGGGCCGGTTTCGCCGCTGGCGACCGTACGCGTCGACCAGCAGCGCGCGCTACGAGAAGGCCCGCTCCTGCAGATCGTGAATCGTGCCCGCGCACGCGGCGTCGAGGCGGCGTTCCTGCTCTGGACCGGCGAACCGGGCCAGGGCATTGTCGCCGCGGCCGAAGCCGAGGGCGCGGACATGGTCATCGTCGGCACCCGTGGGCTCGACCGCGCCGGCCGCTTCCTCCTCGGCAGTGTCTCGGACTACGTCGTTTACCACTCGTCCTGCCCCGTCATGGTGGCCCGCTAGGCGGCCCACCTGGCGGCCGATCCGGTCGTTGCCCGCTGCGTTCGATCGCTCACGCACGCGAGTGCGAGCAGGCGACAACGCTCGGACCGACCGTCAGACGGACTTCGGTTTGAGCTGAGCTTCCGCTTCCGAGACGCGCCCCAATACCTGATCGCGCAGACGGTCCAGCCCCACGGACACGTTGTTGGCCGTCTTGCCAATCTCCGTAAGGCTCATCTTTAAGGCGCGTACGGCGTCGAGCTCCGTCTTGAGCGCCGCCAGTGCCGCGGCGATGCGGGCAGTGTCGACCTCCGTCGTTTGCACGGCAACGCACGCGAGCGCGTGGAGACGCGCCAGTCGCACCGCCGCAGTGAGCGTCGCCATGTCAGGCGACTCCGGGTCGATTACCGCGAACACGTGGCCAAAGCGAACGTCGAACGGCGCGACTCCGGCGGGCGCGTGCTCGGGCGTGTAGACGGCCAGGGCGGCGGCGGCACCGCGGTTGCGCTTCGCCTCATTGAGCTCCTCGCGCATCTCACGCCACGACTTCCCGCGGTTCTTCGCCTCGATGACGACCCGCAGCTCTGCGCCGCCGCACCACTGCGGGTCAATCGTCAGCAGGAAGTCGCCCTTCTTGGAGCGGATGACGTCGCCCGCGGCGGTGCCGGTCCGCTCGACCGTGTCACCGGTGCCGCGGACGGCCTCGCCCAGCATTTCCTCGAGCAGGTCTTCGAAGTCGCCACCCTTGGCCGACGATTTTGAGCGCTCGGCGGCCCGCGCGGCCGACGCTGCCTCAATGGCCGTAAGCCGGTCGTTCAGCTTCTCGAAGGCGGCGTTCATCTCCGTTCGGAACTGGTACAGCGGCGCGCCCATGCGCGTCGGGTCCAGCAGCTGCGCCAGGCGCGAAGCGTCGCCGTCGAAGTACGTGCCGAGCAGCGTGCGCAGCCGGCCAATGGCGCTGTCGCGCTTGCTCTCGTCGAAGAGCTCGGCCACGAGCCGGGTCAGCTGGCCGTGGTCGCCCAGGAACTGCTCCAGGGTGCGCGGCAAGCGGCCCTCGCGGTCGCCGAAGTTGAGGCGCAGCACCTGGTCGAGCTCCTTGGCGGCGCGCTCGTTGACCGACGCGTTCCGCTCGAGCAGCGCGTCGAACTCGCGCCGCACAAACTCCACGTCCAGTGCGGTGCCCGCGTCCTGGAGAGCGTGCAGGCCGATCCGCAGCGCCCGGTCAGCCATTTCTGCTCGGTCGGACTCCGCGCGTGACCCGACAAAGGCAGCCAGCGCCCGGTCCTCGACCCGCAGGTGGTCGATGACGATTACATCGCCCTCGACGTCCACAGTGGGGCGCGAGCGTTGCGGGGCAACCCGGAGTGCGACTATCTGGGCGGTTTCCATGCGCCGACGTTCCACGCACGCTGTGACACCTAGCGTGTCACGATCTGCAGATGCCGCGAAAAATCGTCGGGCTGCAGATCTACCTCGCGCATGGCGCGTCAGGCAACGCCGCCAGCATGCAGCCGCACGTGGCCGGCCTGCGGAAGCGCGGGTTCGAAGGGCACGCGGTCGACCTGCCGGTCGGCCTGGCGGAGAAGGCCGTCGGCCGTTACCGAGACCAGGTGGCCGACCTGGCGAGCGCGATCATCGGTGGCCAGTCCTATGGCGGTCGCGTTGCCACTCTGCTCGCGGCCGATGAGCCACCGCGCGGCCTCGTGCTGCTGTGCTTCCCGCTGCACCGACCGGGGCAGCCAGACGGGACCGGCCGCGTCGGCCACTTCCCGCGCATCGAGTGCCCGGCGTTGTTCCTTTCCGGCGAGGCCGATCCCTTTGCGCGGATCGACCTGCTGCGTGCGGCCGTGAAGGCGTTGCCCGACGGGCGCCTCATCACCTATCCCCGGCTGGGCCACTCCCTGCGGCCGGTCCTGGATGACGCGCTCGATCGCGTCGCCGAATTCGCGCGCACCCTTTCGTAAGGCGGCGCCGGCGCATAACCTTGCGCCGAACTCATGATCGGCCGCGACTTGATCACCAGGGCGCCCAAGGTGCTGCTGCACGACCACCTAGACGGCGGGCTGCGCCCAACGACGGTCATCGAGCTGGCGCGCGACTGCGGCTACGACGGTCTGCCGACCACCGATCCGGGTGAGCTGGCGCGCGTCTTCACCGCGGGTGCCGACCGCAAGAGCCTGGTCCTGTACCTGGAAGGCTTCGACCACACCGTCGCGGTGATGCAGAACCGCGACGCGATCATCCGCGTCGCCCAGGAATGCGCCGAGGATCTTGCGGCCGACGGCGTCGTCTACGCCGAAGTCCGCTACGCGCCCGAGCTATCGACACGCGACGGGCTGTCGCTCGACGAGGTCGTGGACGCCGTGCTCGACGGCTTCCGGCGCGGTCATGCGTCGAGTGGCATCGAGATGGGCTTCATCGTCACCGCGATGCGCCAGTTCGCGCGCTCGGTCGAGATCGCCGAGCTGGCCGTCCGCCACCGGGATGAGGGCGTTGTCGGTTTCGACGTGGCCGGCCCGGAGAAGGGCTTCCCGCCCACTCGCCATCTCGATGCGTTCAACCTGATTCATCAGGCCAACTTCAACCTGACCATTCACGCCGGCGAGGCATTCGGTCTGCCGTCCATCTGGGAGGCGCTGCAGTGGTGCGGCGCGCATCGCTTGGGCCATGGCGTGCGCATCGTTGATGACATCACGGTCGACGCAGATGGTCAGGTGCGCATGGGGCGGCTCGCGAGCTACGTGCGCGACATGCGCGTGCCGCTCGAGATGTGTCCAACCTCGAACGTCCACACAGGCGCCGCGTCAACGATCGAGGAGCACCCGATCGACCTGCTGCGGCGGCTGCGGTTCCGGGTCACGGTCAACACCGACAACCGACTGATGAGTGGCGTGACCATGAGCTCCGAGTTCGAAACCCTGTCGCGCACGTTCGGCTTTGGCCTGGACGAGATGCAGTGGCTGACGCTGAATGCCATGAAGAGCGCTTTCGCGCCATTCGACCAGCGACTGCGGCTCATCAACGGCGTGATCAAGCCCGGCTACGCGCGGCTGCTCGCCGAGACCGAATTCGCGGAGACCGCCGCGCGCTATTAGGCGGCCAGCGCCAACTCGTACACGGGCTCGTCTTCGAACGCCCACGTCGTCAGGCACTCCGGACATGTCTCCGATTCGTCACCGGTCAAGACGCGCAACTCGACTTCGATCTTTGCCTCGCACCACGGACAGGTCTGTTCGATCACTCTGCTCACCTCCTTTGCGCGCCAAGGTTTTCAGCCGTGAATGACAGCTTGTGTGTCACGCGGCGCAAACGAGTTAGCCTCGCGCTGTGACCACCGATAAGGACGCTCCGAGCCAACCCGAGGAGGGGCGCTCGGTCCTGGCCGACGTCGCGGCAAACATCGTCGACGCCGCTTCGCCGGTGTTCGCGGCCGCGCGGCGAGTGATCGACGAGCGGCCCGGGGCGCGCGTGCGCCGCGTGCGCCGGCTGGGCCACCAGCGACTGCCCAACCTATGGGAGGAGCACCCCGAGGCGCAGCAGGCGGCGATACGCGAGCTCGGCCTGCTCAGTGTTCCGGTCGCCGAGATCAAGGGCACCGCTGTCGCCGGTCCGGCGCAGCGTGGCGGCGACTTCCTGCCGTTGCGCGACCGGCGGGGCGACGACTGGCAGGCCCGCTGGCGACGCATTCTCGATGCCAATGAGCGCCTCGAGCCGCTACCGCCGGTTGAGCTCATCAAGTTCGCCGATGCCTACTGGGTCGTGGATGGCCACAACCGCGTCGCAGCTGCGCTGTACATCGGCCAGAACGAGATTGACGCCGTCGTTCGCGAGTTGCGACTGCCGGGCATGCCGATAGAGACGAAGCCGCCCATCGCGTCGGTGCTCGAAGGCAGCCTGGACCTGCGAGCGGCAGGCGAGGGCCGACTGACGCGCACTGCCGACCGACCGCTCGATCTCGAGTCAGCGCGCCCTCACGAACACACGGACGAGGCCGAATGATTCGCCGCCTGCGCCTGGCCCGGCCCGCGCGATTGGCCGATGACGTGCGCCTGCTGGCGGTGTCGGATGAGACCGATCGCGCGCTCGACATCGAAGCCAACCGGGTTGCCCTGGGCCGGATCGATGGCATTGTCGGCGCGGGTGATCTCGAGCCCGACTACCTGTCCTTCCTGGCCGACGCGTTCCATGCGCCGCTGGTCTACGTGCGCGGCAACCATGATCGGGGCGGGAACTGGGATGCACGCGGTCCTGTCGCGCCGCAGCCCCTGGGCCCTTCGACCGAGGCACTGTGCGGCCTTCGCGTTGCGGGTCTTTCCTGGCCCGGCGAGATGCGCGGCCAGGCCATCCGGGACGAAGGTGCGGCCTGGCGCCAGGCACTCGGCCTGTGGCTTCGTCTGCGTGGCGCACGTCCCGAAATTGTCCTGAGCCACGTCCCGCCGCGCGGCCTGGGTGACGTGCCAGAGGACAACTATCACCGCGGCTTCGCGGCGTACCGCTGGCTTTGCCGCAGGCTGGCGCCGCGGCTCTGGATTCACGGCCATACGGCGCCGTCGGCCGTGGCCGCCTGGCGCCACGACTGGGGCGGCACGACGTTCGTCAATGCAACAGGCGCCGTGCTGATCGAGTTCGCCGCAGTGCCCGCGAGGGCTAGCATGGAACTGGGAAGTTGAGAGGAGCAAGCGACTGGCGAAACGCAGCAGGATGCTGCGGGTCGCCTGCTTCGCGCGCAGCAGCGGCAGCTGCGGAGGGAAACAGTTGACAAAGATCCTGCTCTACACCGGCAAGGGGGGAGTGGGCAAGACGAGCATCGCCGCGGCGACCGCCGTGTTGTGCGCGCGCCGTGGCCTGAGAACCCTCGTTGTCTCGACCGACATCGCGCACAGCCTGGCCGACGCGCTCGACACGCCCGTCGGTCCGACGCCGCGCCAGATCGAGCCCAACCTGTGGGCGCACGAGCCGGACGTCTTCTTCAACATCAGCCGGTACTGGCGCACGATCTCCTCGTACTTCTCGAGCCTCTTCTCGTGGGGTGGCCTCGATGAGGTGATGGCCGAGGAGATGACCGTGCTGCCGGGTATGGACGAAATCGGCAACCTGCTGTGGATCGGCGACCACGTCGACAAGGCCGAGTACGACCTGATCGTGGTTGACGCCGCGCCGACAGGCGAAACGGTGCGGCTCCTTTCCCTGCCGGAGGCGAGCCGCTGGTGGATCGAGAAGATCGCGCCCATCGGCCGCCGCGTGCAGAAGCTCGGTGGTCCAGTGCTCCGGCGGATAGTCGGTGTCCCGCTGCCGACCGATGAGGTCTATCAGTCGGCCGAGCTGCTGCTCGAGCGGCTGCGCTACGTGCATGACCTCCTGGCCGACCCGGACCGCTCGTCGGTGCGCCTCGTGCTCAACCTGGAGAAGGTCTCCATCCAGGAGGCGCAGCGCTCGTTCACCTACTTCCACATGTACGGCTTCCCGACGGACCTGATCGTCGCCAATCGCGTCCTGCCGGCAGCAAGCGGTGCGTACTTTGACGCGTGGCGCGAGGCCCAGGCGCGCTACCTGCCCATGGTCGAGCAACAATTTGCGCCAGTGCCGGTGCGCACCGTGCCCTTCTTTGACAAGGAGATGGTCGGCGTCGAGCGCCTCGCCGAGCTTGGCCAGGCGCTGTTCGGGGACTCCGATCCACACCAGTTCCTCTATCGCGGCCGGCCCTACTCGGTGTCGCGCGACGAGGCCGGCTATACCCTGGCGCTAGAGCTGCCCTTCGCGTCCAAGGACGAGATCTCGCTCTCGCGCAACGGCGACGAGCTTGTGCTGCAGGTTGGGTCGTGGCGCCGTAATCTCGTCCTGCCGCGCCTGTTGCTCGACGCGCCGACCCAGGGCGCGAAAATGGAAGACCGAGTTTTGAAGGTGCGTTTCGCGGAACCCCCGCGAGCCAAGATCGGAGGGTCGCGAAATGGATGAGGGTCGGCTCGACAGACTCGAGCAGCGGTTGGAGGACATGGACCGGCGCAGCAGCGCCATGGAGCGGATGCTCGAGATGTTGCTCGATCGGTCGCGCCAGGCGGCCGACGTGATCATGCCCACCAAGACGCGCGGTCACCTGCGTGCGGCCGGCCGCGAGAACCTGCTTGCGATCCGGAGCCTCCTCGACTTCTGGGCCGACAAGCTGGCAGACCCGAGCGACGACTCGGATGCCCCAGCCGACCAGTCGAAGCGGCAGAACATCCCGATCGACTAACTCCTCAACCCGGTGAGCATCGACATACGAACTGTCCCGGCCGATCAGCTGCGGCCGTGGGCGGAGGCCGTCAATGTCGCTTTCGGCGAGCCGATCGACGAGGCCCAGTGGCGGCTCGACCAGACGCTCTTCGAGCCCGAGCGGGTCCTCGGCGCCTATGACGGTGACGCCCTCGTCGGCGGCGGCGCGGCTTTCTCCTTCCGCATGACCGTGCCCGGCGGGGCGCGCGTCCGGACCGCGGGCGTGACGATGGTCGGAGTCATGCCCACGCACCGCCGGCGCGGCATCCTGCGCAGCGTCATGGCCCGCCAGCTGGCGGACGTACGCCGCAACGACGAGCCACTCGCCGCCCTCGTGGCGTCGGAGGGCGGCATCTACCAGCGCTTCGGCTATGGCCTGGCCATCCTGCAGGGTGCGATCGAGATCGAGCGTGATCGCGCGCAGTTCCGTATGGATTCCCCAGCGGTCGGCTCAGTGCGGCTCGTCGACAGGGAAGAGGCGCGGCGCCTGATGCCGCTTGCCTACGATCCGGTATGCGCCGCGACGCCCGGCTTCATCGAGCGCGACCCGGCGTGGTGGGACGAGCGGCTCGCCGATATCGAGTCCCAGCGCCGCGGCGCGGGTCCCCAGTACCGGGCGATCTACGAGCGCGACGGCGAGGTGCGCGGTTACGTCCGCTATCGCATCAAGTCCGAGTGGGGCACGGTGGCGAGCAACAGCACGCTCATCGTCAACGAGCTCATCGCCATGGACCCGGTCGCGGAACACGAGCTGTGGCGCTACTGCTTTGGCGTCGATCTCATCGCGCGCATCCAGTACCGCTGGGGACCGCCCAGCCATCCGCTGCTGCTGATGCTCGCCGAGCCGCGGCGCCTGCAGCTGCGCGTCAGCGATGGGATCTGGCTGCGCATCGTGGATGTCCCCGCTGCGCTCGCGGCGCGCGGCTACGCGGCGGACGGAACGCTGGTGCTCGACGTACGCGATGACTTCGTGCCGGATGCGGCCGGGCGCTGGCGCATGTCCGTGGAGGGCGGCGCAGCGAAGGTCGAACCAACCGCCGATTCACCCGACCTCGCGCTCGATACGACCGATCTCGCCGCGGCCTACCTAGGCACCTTCAGCTTCAGCGAGCTGGCCCGCGCGAACCGGACCGAGGAGCTGACCACCGGCGCCCGCGTCCGCGCGGACCTAATGTTCGCGACGGCCGTCCTGCCCTGGTGCAGCACCCCCTTCTAACGAGGGGACAACAAAACGCCCGAAGGAGCCGCCCGGTCCAGTTGCCGTCTCCGCTGGCAAGCCAGCGAGGGCGGCCCCGGTGCCGTGGCCCCTTCGGGACGACGAGAGACTACGGGCCGCCCGCCAGGCCCGGCAACGGCCTTTGTCCACGAAGTTGGAATGGCCGGTCGACCTTGTCCACGCCGTGTTCAGAACTTCGTCCACAGGGACTCTCTCCGCACCGCCCCGCCGGGGCGCTGCTGCGCTCCTCAGTCGATGCCCCGCTCGCGCGGTGCTTCGACCTCGCCTTGCGAGCGCCGTCCGCCGCTCTGGCCCATGATCTCCCGACCATGAGGCGCATCCCTTGAACGAGCCGCCGGTCTACCTCGAGCCGGTCGCGCCCAGCCCCCGACCCGCGTCCGCGCTGGCGGGGCTACTGCTGTTGGTGGTCGTCTTCGTGGTGGGAGTATCAGTCGGCCAGAGCGGCTTCCTGGCCGCAGCGACGACAACGCCGCAGCCGACCGCGACCCCGGGCCTCGAAAACATGGATCTGTTCTGGCAGGCGCTGCAGGACATCCGCACCAGGTACGTGGGGCGGGGCGAGCTCAGCGACCAGACACTCCTCTATGGCGCGATCCGGGGCATGGTCGATTCGCTGGGCGACACCGGGCACACGACCTTCCTGACGCCAGAGCAGGTCAAGCTGCTGCAGGACTCGCTCAACCAGTCGGTCGTCGGCATCGGCGTCACGCTTGCCCAGCGCGATGGCGCGATCGTGGTCACCTCGGTCCTGCCGGACAGTCCGGCTCGCGACGCCGGCATCCAGACGGGCGACGTGATCCGTGCCGTCGATGGCGCATCGGTTGCCGAGCTGGGCCTCGAGGAGCTGATCAGCCGGGTCCGGGGCGAGGCGGGGACGAGCGTCGAGATCTCGCTTGTGCGGCCATCGACCGGAGAGGCGCTCGAGCTCACGATCGTGCGTGAGGAGCTGCACGTTCCCGCGGCGGCATGGGCGTTCGTCCCGACGACGCACGTCGCGTTGCTGCGGCTTTCATCATTCGGCACGGGCTCCGGCGCCGAGCTCCAGGCGGCGCGCGACGCTGCCGTTGCCGGCGGGGCCACGGCGCTGATCCTGGACCTGCGCTCCAACCCGGGTGGCTACGTCCACGAGGCGGTCAACGTCGCGAGCCAGTTCCTCACTGGCAAGACCGTCTACATCAGCGAGGACGCGTCGGGCGCCCGGACGCCGGTCACGACCGACGATGCGGTCGTCGCGACCGATCTGCCGCTGGCCGTGCTGGTCGACCAATACACGGCCAGCTCGGCGGAGATCGTCGCGGGGGCCATCCAATCAGCAGGTCGCGCGCCCGTCGTGGGCGAGACCACCTTCGGCACCGGCACCGTGCTTGAAGTCGTTGACCTGGGCGATGGCTCGCAGATCAGGCTGGCCACGTCACGCTGGCTGACGCCGGACGGCGAGCTCATCTTCGGTAAGGGCATCACGCCCGACGAGGTGGTAACGCTCGATGGCGTTTACGACACGCCGGTCGATCCGGAAGCGCTTGCCGTCCCCGATCAGGCCGCGGCTTTGAACGCGGCTCTGGATGATCCGCAGCTGCTGAAGGCGCTCGAGCTTCTGGGCGTCAGCCTGCCGACGCGCGAGGGCCCGGCGCCCAGCGCCTAATGAACCGGGCCGCTCGCGTCGCTGGCTCCGCCGCC
>DATBRX010000129.1:0-4417 GCA_036560085.1 Candidatus Limnocylindrales bacterium | reverse complement strand
GGCCTGCACGCCGTCGACGTGGATTGCCACTCCCCGGTGGGCGCGCACGCGGCGCACCAGGTCGGCGAGCGGCTGGATCGTGCCGACCTCGTTGTTGGCGAGCATCAGGCTCACCAGGATCGTGCGGTCGTTGATGGCGTTATCGAGCTGTTCGGGGTCCAGCCGCCCGTAGCGGTCGACCGGCAGCACGATGATCTCGAAGCCGAACTTCTCGAGATGGCGTAGCGAGTGCAGCACGGCGTGGTGCTCGACCGCGCTCGTGATCAGCCGGTTGCCGCGGCCCTTGCCCGCCCACGCGACACCCTTGAGCGCTAGGTTGATGGCCTCGCTGCCGCCGCCCGTGAAGATGATCTCCCGCGGTTGCGCGTTGAGCCCGTGGGCCAGGCGCTCGTGCGTCTCATCGAGTGCCGCCCGTGCCTTACGGCCGTGCCCGTGAACGCTTGACGGGTTGCCGAAATCGCTCGTGAGCAGCGGCATCATCGCGTCGAGGACCTCGCGCCGCAGCGGCGTTGTCGCAGCGTGATCCAGATAAACCGTCATCCGGCCGATTGTATGTGTGACCATGGACACCGATCAGATGACCGACTACCACGAGCTGCTTGCAACGGCCACATCATTCCTGCTCATCGACTGGCCCAGTCGCGATGTGCCGGACACCCTGGCGCGGCACGGCTATCGGGTCGCGTCCGCCGACGGGCCGCGCGACGACGAGTACAACGCGTACGAGCTGGCGGACGGCGAGGTTCGCGTCCGCCCACTTGACGCCGCGCCGCACATGATCGACATCGTCTACGCCCACCGGCCTCTGGCGGAGCTCGAGCGCATCGTCGAACAGGCGCGCGCGCTCAATGCGCGCGCCGTATGGCTGCAAAGTGGGTCGCCGCAGGCCAGGGAGATCGTCGAGCGCGCCGGGCTGATGTACTTCGACAGCCCGTACCTGCCTGACGCGATTCGAGGGACGGCCGGCCTCTAGCCCTAACGGATGTGGACGGCTGGTCGCACCCGGGTGAGGCTGGGCGTCGGCAGCGTCGGGCGAGCTGGTCCCGGACGCCTCTTGCCCCATGGGCGCTCACGGTTCTCCTCCTGGACACCGCGCGGCCAACCATCCGGTCGCCAGCCACCGAAAAGGGCGCCGAAAGCGGAGATCGCCTGCTCACACGCGCGGGAGAAGACGTCCAGAACGCCCACTGCAAGGACCACTGCCAACAACAGGAGCACGACCTGCACCTTGCGCCTCCTGTCCCGATTCTCTCACCGCTGGGAACCCCCGCGGGGGCCATTCAATCGGCGGCGGTCAGCTCCTCGCGCCGGCGCTCGTCATAGGCGCGGCCGGCCTCGCGCCGCCGGTCATGCTGACTCAGCAGCCGCTTGCGCAACCGGAGATTCTTGGGCGTCACCTCGACCAGCTCGTCGGTCGCGATGAACTCGATCGCGCTCTCCAGGGTCAGCGGCGGCGGCGGCGTCAGGCGCAGCATCTCGTCGTGCGAGTGGGTGCGGATGTTGGTCAGCTTCTTCTCTTTGGTTGGGTTGACATCCATGTCAGTCGGTCGGGAGTTCTCGCCAATGATCATGCCCTCGTAGACCTCGACGCCTGAGTCGATCAGCAGCTGCGCGCGCTCCTGCAGGTTGAACAGCCCGTATGCGTTCGATTCTCCGGTCCGATCGCTCACCAGCACTCCCGACGTTCGGTGCGACACCTCCCCCGCCCAGGGCCCGTAGCCGGCGCCGATCTGATGAAGCAGCGCCGTGCCGCGCGTCTCCGTGAGCAGCTGGCCGCGATAGCCGACCAGGCCGCGCGTCGGGATCAGGAACTCCATCCGCGTCCGGCCGTCGGCGTCGGTCGTCATCAGCTGCAGCTGGGCGCGCCGCGCGGCAAGCGACTGGCTGACCGGGCCGATGAACTCGGGCGGTATGTCGACCGTGATCTGCTCGTACGGCTCTTGGGTAACGCCGTTCACCTCGCGCAGCAGCACCTCCGGGCGCGACACCTGCAGCTCGAAGCCCTCGCGGCGCATCTGCTCGATCAGCACGGCGAGCTGCAACTCACCGCGGCCGCGCACCTCGTACGTGTCGGGTGACGCGGTCGGCAGCACCTCGATCGAGACGTTGCCCAGCACCTCGCGTTCGAGGCGGTCCTTGATCTGGCGGCTCGTCACGAACTTGCCGTCGCGGCCCGACAGCGGTGAGGTGTTAACGCCGAAGGTCATGCTCAGCGTGGGCTGATCGACCTCCAGGCGCGGTAGCGGACGCGGGTCCGCCGGGTCAGTGATGGTGTCACCGATCGTCACCTCCGGAATGCCCGCGACGGCAACGATCTCGCCCGGCCCCGCCTGGTCGATGTCGACTCGCTCAATGCCCTGGGCCGTCGTCAGGCTCGTGACCGTGCCCGTCAAGGTGACGGTCCGATCGGGATCGACCGTCCCGTCGGGCGCCTCCGGCTCCGCGCGCACGACGGAAATGCGCTGGCCCTTCTTGATTGACCCGTTCCAGATGCGGCCGACGGCCATCCGGCCCACGTAGTCGTTGGCCGATAGGTTGGTGACCAGCAGCTGCAGCGGGTGGTCGGGCTCGTAGGTCGGTGGCGGGGTGGTCGAAACCAGTGCGTCGAAGAGCGGCCGGAGATCGGTGCCCGGCTTCTGTAGGTCAGGGGTCGCCGTGCCCAGCTTGGCGTTCGTGTACAGGATTGGGAAGTCGAGCTGGTTCGCGTCGGCGCCCAGGTCAATGAACAGCTCGTAGATCGCGTCGAGGACTTCCTTGGGCCGCGCGTCCTGGCGATCGATCTTGTTGATTGCCACGACCGTGGGCAGGCTGCGCGCGAGCGCCTTGGAGAGCACGTAGCGCGTCTGGGGCAGCGGCCCTTCCGCCGCGTCGACGAGGAGCAGGATCGCGTCGACCATGAGCAGCGTCCGCTCGACCTCGCCACCGAAGTCGGCGTGGCCCGGCGTGTCGACGATGTTCAGGCGGATGACGTGCGTCGGGTCATTGGTGGGGTGGTACTCGACCGTGGTCTGCTTGGCGAGGATCGTGATGCCCTTCTCGCGCTCGAGATCCATCGAGTCCATGACGCGCTCGACCAGGTGCTCGTACTCATGGAAGACGCCGCTCTGCCGCAGCATCGCGTCGACGAGCGTGGTCTTGCCGTGGTCGACATGGGCGACGATGGCGAGGTTGCGCAGGTCATTGCGCACGGAAACAGAAGCGGTGGCGCTCATAGGGAAGGTCCATTGTCCCACGAAGTGGCTCAGCCACTACGATCGCGCCTGTGACCGTTGCTGCCGTGATCCTTTTTGCGCGTCCGGAGGGGGCGCTCGCCGATGCCGCCGGCCGGGTCGCCGCGCGGCGGATGGTCGAGAGCGCATGGGCCGGCGGCGCGACGCCCATCGTGGTTGTCGCGTCGGATCCAACGGGTGCGCTGGCCGCTGCTTTGGCGGGATCGCCCGCGGTCCTTGCCGAGCCCGCGCCAGTCGAGATGGGTCCAGTCGGCCAGATCGCGCGCGGCATCGACGTCGCGGCGCAGCTGGTGACGGAGACCGACGCCGCCCTGGTGTGGCCGGGGCGCCTCGCCTGGGTCGATGCCGAAACGGTGGGGTCGCTCATCGAAGGCCACGGCCCGCGGCGTGAGTCGATCCTGCGGCCGCTCTACGAGGGCGAGGCTGGCTGGCCGGTGCTCGTGCCGATGACGGTGCTGCCGCTGGTCCGGTCGCAGGCGCCGACGCTCATGCCCGACGAGCTCATCGCTGCGACCGTCGAGGCCGGCGTGCGGATAGAGCTCATCGACACCGGCGATCCGGGCGTAACCCACGACATCTCGACGCCGCTCCAATCGCTGCCGCCATACCAAGGCCCGCCGGAGCCCGCCGGTGGAGCGTCACCAGAATGGGGAGCGGCCGCCGCGGACATGCCCGACGACGCCCCGCTCGAAGGCCCCGCCCTGGCGCCCTACTCCCAAGCCGCCGACGAAGGCGCCTAGCCCGGCCGAGATAAGCACAACATAAGGCTCCGATAAGGCCGGCTCCGCAGACTCCTCAACGTGAAGGAGGATGATGTCCGACTTGGCCGCGTCATCCGACTGATCCGCCACCAGGCCTGCACGACTCAGGCCCAGCTGGCTTCCTCCGCGAACGTGCCGCTGGCCGACCTGAAGCTGGTGGAGGCCGGACGTGCCTCGGCTGTCAAGCTGGGGCGAATTCGCGCCATCCTGGAGGCGCTGGACGGACGCGCCAAGCTCGTGCCGTGGTGGAAGGGCGCGGCCGCGGATCGCCTGCTGGACGAGCGCCACGCGGCCATCGCTGAGCGCTGCGCCGGTTACTTTCCAAGACCATCGTGGGCGACCCACCTGGAGGTGTCGTTCGCAGAATACGGCGAGAGAGGGTCCATCGACATTCTTGGCGCGAACCGCGCTGCCCTGGCCGTGGCC
>DATBRX010000128.1:0-12108 GCA_036560085.1 Candidatus Limnocylindrales bacterium | reverse complement strand
TGCCCATGATCCACAGGCCGAGAGCAGCGCCAGAGTCGAGACCCATAGGACCGGCGCTAATCGCTGCAAGTGAGGACGACGCCGGATCTTCATGGGTTTTCGCTCCTGCCGCACGTTCCCTCCCTGGCTAACTTGCCAAGGTAGGGGCAACAACCCGTTCTGGCCAGCCGCGCCAGCGTGACTCGACGACAATCCGAGCGAAATGAGCAGCCAGCCACGCCCGCTCGTGCTGGGCATCTTCCGACGCGGCCCCCTCATGCTCGTCGGCGAGGGCTACGACCGCGTCCGGGATCAGCGGTTCTACCGGCCGCTCGGTGGCCAGATCGAGCCTGGTGAGAGCCCTGAGCAGGCGCTGGTGCGCGAGATGCGCGAAGAGCTCGGCGACGAGATCCGCTCCATTCGTCACTTGGGTGAGCTCGACAACCGATTCGTGTTCGAGGGCCGGCCGGGCTGGGAGCAGGTGCATGTGCTGGAGGCGGCGTTCGTCTCTTCCGCGGCACCACACGTGAACAGCGTCGAGGCGGAGGGCTGGAACCTGAAGTGGATCGATCCGAACGCGCTCGACCTCCCGCTCTATCCGGATGGCCTCGCCGACCTGCTGCGCCTAGCCTCCTCCTGATGGACTTTGCCGACGTCGTCCGCAAGCGGCGCATGGTGCGCAACTACGACGCGTCACGGCCTGTGGCGCGGGACGTCCTGGAGCGCATCGCCGCCGCCGCTCAGCGCGCGCCGAGCGCCGGCTTCTCGCAGGGCCAGCGCATCGTCATCGTTACGGACCCGGCGCGGCGCGCCCGCATCGCCGAGATCTGCGACGAAGCCGAGTACGTCGCCGCAGGCTTCGATCCTTGGGTCAGCCGCGCGCCGGCACTCTTCATTCCCACGGTGAGCGAGCAGATCTACCACCGCCGCTACCAGGAACCGGACAAGGTCAACGACGACGGCACGGAGATCGACTGGCCGGTGCCGTATTGGTGGACCGACATCGGCGCGACGGCGCTGCTCATCCACCAGGCGGCGATTGCCGAAGACCTCGCCGCGGGCTTCCTCGGCTTGGCCGATTACACCGATCTGAAGGCCTACCTGGGCATCCCCGACGAGCACGCACCCATCGGAATCATCACCGTCGGCTACGCGCTGCCCGATCGCCGCTCCCAATCACTCAAACGCGGCTGGGTCGCCATGGACGAGTTCGCCCACTGGGAGAAGTGGTAGCGCAGCTTGCGCCCGACCGGCCTAGCGGATGCCGGTGTCGTAGTTGACCTGGATCTCCGTGTACGCGCCGGTCGCCACCGTGACCGACTGGGGCTGGGCAATGGGGTACGTGTCGGTGCCGCTCTCAGGCGTCACCACGTAGTCACCCGGCGCGAGGTCAAGCTGGAACTTGCCGTCCGCGCCGGAGGTGACGGTGGCCACCTTGACTCCCTCGTCGTCGAGCACGACCAGGGTGGCGGCATAGGGAGTCAGGCACGGCACCGGGTCGTTGGCGCCGGGGCTGGACTCGACCGGACAGGTTGGCCCGAGCAGCACCGTTCCCTTGATGCCCGACGGCGGCGGCGGGGTGTCGAGGTTGATGCCGATCTCCGAGCAGCCGACCAACACCGACAGGCCCAGCACGAGACCAAGCAGGAGGCGAAAGCCACGGCTCATCTGACGCGGGCTGTTGTAGCAGGGGCGCCCGCGGCCTGCTCGGCGGCGCGCGCCAGCACCCACAGCAGATCGGCGAGGCGATTGATGTAGGGCACGATCCAGTCGCTCCCCAGGGGGTTGGCGTGGTCAGCGGCGATGACACGCCGTTCGGCGCGGCGCAGGATGACGCGCGCCACCTCGAGCGCGGCCGACGCCCGCGTCTCGCCGGGAACGATGAACTCGCGCGGCATCTCGATCGCTGACTCCCAGAGCGCCAGCTCAACCTCGACGCCGTCGAGCATCACTTCGGAAACGCGCGTCACGCCATCCTCGAGTCGCCCGCGCTTGTCGGGGGCCGTGGCCAGATCGGCACCGACCACGAACAGCTCGCGCTGCCAGCGGAGTACCGACTCGGCGAGCTCATCGAGACCGGTTTCATTCAGCTCGGCGCGCGCCAGGCCCAGGGCCGCGACGGCTTCATCGATCGTGCCGTAGGCCTCAGTCCGTGGGTCGTCCTTGGCTATCCGGCCGCCGTACAGCAGGCCGGTCGTGCCGTCATCGCCCTTGCCGGTGGCGACGGCGCTCTTCGCAATTGCGGAGCGGCGCGCTACCAAACCAGTCCGGCGTCGCGCGGATCCCAGCGCTCGGCCAGCAAGGTCACCTTGACGTCGTTGTCGACGACGCTCTCGACCTGCTCCTTGACCTGCTGGATCATCGAACCAGCATAAGGGCAGAAAGGCGTGGTCAGGATCATCTTGACTTCGGTCTGCTCGGGGCTGAGCAGGATCTGCCTGATCAGCGCGAGCTCGACCACGTTCATGCCGATCTCGGGATCGACCACGGCGCGCAGCGCATCAAGGATGGCGAGCTCAGTGGCACGAGCCTGCGGGTCGAAGGTGGGCGCAGCTGTCGGTGCCGTGGCGGGTGTGGCGGTCGCGGCGGTCGCGGGCGCGTCGTCGGTGGAAATCTGATCGGTCATGTCGGATATAGATCGTAGCACCGGTCACCCGTTGTTAGCCGGCGACGACCCCGCTCATGTCGCGCAGGTGCTCCGGCAGTCCGGCCGCGTCGTCGGCGCTGAAACCCGGGCCGCGCAGCGATGATCCGTCGAAGAACTCCGCATAGCGCGCCCTGTTGTCCGCCGCATACTTGAATGCCTCCGCGATGCCGACGCGGCGCAGCTCAGGGTGGTTAGCCAACATGTCCGCGGGCGTGAGGCCATTGGCGCGCATCTCGAGCAGGTTGCGCACTGTCAGGCGTGTGGCGTAGCAGAACGGCTCGCCGTTCATAACGAGCGGGTCGCTCTTGACCCATTTGATGGTCATCGAATCGGCCCCGTCAGATCCACTTGTCGTCGCCGATGCCGGCGCCCTTCCAGAAGAAGCGGATGATCGGGTTGCCCTTGTGGTCGCCCGGCAACCGGCCGTGATGCTTCAGTCGGTCGCTCCAGCGCTCGAACAGTTGCGCTGCGGCACGATTCTCGTCGGGCGTCAGCACTCCGCCCGCGGCGTCGCGCAGGCCACCCAGCAGCGCCATGAAGTCGCGCATCGATACGCGGCGCCTGCGGTAGATGGGGATCACCCACTCGCCGTAGTTCACGACGAAGCTGTCGTCGCCCGTTTCCATTGCCCGGGCGAGCTGCTCGAGATGGCGCTCGTAGTCGCGCAGGAAGGTGGCCAGCATGGCGTCGTCGTAGCGCTCGCCCATTCCCGGCTCGAGGCGCTCGGCGGCCTGGAGGGCGACGCGGCAGATGCGTTCGCTATTCGCGCGCAGGCGGGCCGCGGCGTCCGGCAGGCCGGCGCGGGCATCCGCGGGGGGCAGTCCGAGACTTGGGTGGGCCATCGGCGACCTAGTCTATCGGGTGTGAATGACCAGCCGACTCAGCTTCAGGATCCCACCGACTCGCCGCGCTTTGCCCTGGGCCTGGGCCTGGGCTGGCTCACCGCGGCCGCGTTCGCGGTCATCTACGCGCTGTCGGCCGAGCTGGTCGGGTTGACCTTCGGACTGCCGATCATCGGGCTGGCCGGTGGCTGGCTCATCGGCACCGCGGTCGCCTATGGCGGCTGGGGTGAGTTCGAGCATCTGCCGCAGCGCGGCCTGCGGCTGGGCGTGGTGGCGCTCGCGGTCGAGGGCTGGCTGCTCGGGCTGATCCTTGCCTACATCCTGAGCCAGGCATTCATACCGCAGGCCTCCACGCCGCTCAGCGACCGACTGTCCGTGACCGGCTTTTTCGACTACTTCCTCGGGCTCGACTTCGCGCGCTTCCTGCACCTGCTGGCGCTGCCGCTGGCCACGTTCATGGCGTGGCGCGCGGCGCGATAACGGCTACTGCCCGATGATGGGCGCGTGCCAAAGCTGCTGATCGCGGTCGTACACGAGGACGACGCCCAGGCTCTCGTCGAGGCGCTGCGCGCCGCCGACCTGCGCGTGACGGAGGCGCTGTCACGCGGCGGCTTCCTGAAGGGCCGCAACGCGATGCTGTACATCGGCCTTGAGGACGTACAGGTGCCCGCGGCCATGAAGCTGATCGAGGAGAACTGCCGCTCCCGTGTCCAGGATGTGCCGGCAGAGCCACTCGGCGCGATCGAGGCGTCGTGGCTGCCGACACAGGTCACCCACGGTGGCGCCACCGTGTTCGTCGTCCCACTCGAGGAGATCCGCCGGATCTAGCCGCGCTCTTCGCCGAGGAAGGGCATGTTCTGCTCCGCCACCGCGCGCAGGCTCATCTTCAGTGCCGCTGTCTTCTGCTCGGCGACGTCGCGCACGTAAACGGACTCTTCGTCGGGCGTCATGGCGCGGCCGCGGATCGTCGCGACGCGCCCGACGCCCAGCCACGCGAGGTGGTAGCGGTCCATCGCGCCCCACGCCTGGCTCAGCAGCTCGTCGGATATCTGCAGCCACGTGCGCAGCGCGGGCATGCTCGGCTGCTTCTGGAGCCGCTCGCCCTCAGCGACGAGTCGTTGGGTGCGCTCGATGAGCTCAGTCCGCTTCACCGCAGGACCGTAGCCCATCGCGGCGCTATGGTCGGGGCGTGGTTGATGCTCTGCGGCGCGAGCCCGCGCGGCTCGATGAGGTGTTCGCGGCACTTCGCGGCCGTGTCGTGGCCGGTGACCTGCCGGCAGCCGGCCTCGCGGTGGGCGACGGCGAAGGCTCGATCCGTGCCGAAGTGACGGGCGAAGGCGGACGGCCGATCAGCACCGATACGAACTTCTTCCTGGCATCGATCACCAAGCCCCTCGTCGCCACGGCCTTCATGGAGCTCGTCGAGGACGGCGCCGTGGGTCTGCACGATCCGGTCGCGCGCTGGGTGCCCGGCATGGATGTTGGCGAGAAGGCCGGAGTGACGCCGTGGCATGTCTTGACGCACACGTCCGGGCTGGTAGACGTGCCACCCGACGAGCTGGTGCGCCAACGCCCGTCGGCAGCAAAGATGCTGCGCGCGGTCGTCGATAAGCCGCTGCGCTTCACTCCGGGCACGCGCTGGGAATACAACAGCGCGTCGTTCTACCTGCTCACCGCGATCATCGAGCGCGTCACTGGGATGCCCTACGTCCGCTACCTCGAAGAGCGCCTGGCGCGACCGCTCGACCTGGGGCTGACCTTCGACCCGCGCCGGTCGCGCCGGCCGGTCATCAAGGTTCACGGCGCGGGCGTCGACAACCGCTTCGTGCGCTGGTTCGTGGTCCGCTACCTGGCCGGCGCGGCGCTGCCGGGCGGCGGATTGTTCGGCAATCTCGCGGACCTCGCGGCACTGGGCGCGGCCCTGGTTTCGCCGCGACCAGCAGGGGGACGCGCGGCCTTCCCGGTGCGCGCCGAAACCGTCGCCGAGATGGCCGAAGACCAGACGCACGGCCTGCCCGGCGAGATCGACGGTGAGGAGCGCGCCGTGCACGTCGGCCTGGGCTGGGCCAAGCCAACCTTGATGCGCGACGTGCCGGGCTCCAAGAGCGTGATCAGCCACGGCGGGGTGAGCGGCGGGCGGATCTGGATCGACCTGGACATCGGCCTGGTGATCGTCTTCCTGACCAACCGCTGGCAGGCCGATCGCGGGCCGGAGATCGACACGATCCGTGGGGTGTACGAGGCGCTGGAGCGCTCCTAGGAGGGATCGCCCTCGTGGCGCGCGAAGGCCTGCAGGCGCAGCCGGCACCCAGCCGCGTAGCGCTCGACCTGGCCGATCAGCCACGTCTGCGCCCGGGGGGTGTCCTCGATCAGCAGCTCGTCGCCACGCTCGCCGGCGGTCAGCTCGAAGCCAACCGTCGTCCTGAAATCGGCCTGCCAGTTCGCGGCGAGCTGGACCGCCACCGCGGCGACCACGTTGCGCGAGAACGACCAATCGAGATACTCCGCGTTCAGGCGATCGACGACGTCAGCCAGCCGGACGCGCTCGCCGCGCGGTAGCCGCGCGATCAGATGGGCGACGCGCAGGCCGGCGAAAGGATCGGCCGACTCAGCGACCACCGGTGGCGCAATCGCGGGATCCGGCAGACCCGCGCCATCGCGCAGCTTCATCGCGGCTCGAGTCGCAGGGTGGTCGGTAGGACGCGCGGCAGCAACATCCCGGGGAGCGACGAGTCGCGGCGATACTTCTTCGCCAGTCCGGCCGAGCAGCGCGCGATGCCGGCCTCGTCATTGGCAAGCACGGCCCGTACCTCCAGGCGTGTGCCATCAACGATCAGCGCGAGCTCATCGGGTCGGTCCAGGGCGGCCTGGTACCAGTAGCCGCGATCACCCTTCCACGAGCGCACGAACACCTCGCCACCGTCGACTACGGCCCAGATGGTGGTGGTTCGCTTGGTTCCGTCAGGTCGGGTCGACTCGATATCGACCTCGTAGGCCGCGTCGATCAGACCGACCGCCGCCGGGTCGAAGCGCACTACAGCGGGTAGAGGTGGCGCAGCCCCCGCACGTCGCCCCTGCCGAGAGTCGTCTCGGCGTTGCTGCACGGCCCGTCAGAGGTGGTGCTCATCGTCAGCCGGCCGTGCTTCCTCTCGCCGACGTGGCCCAGTCCGAACATGTGGCCAATCTCGTGGGTCAGCGTGGGTTCGAGCAGCTCCTGCCAGAAGTGGCACGCCCCCACGGTCAATACCCAGTCGTATTCCGTGTTGATGCGGATATCCGCCTCAGTGATGCTGTTGTTGCTGCCGTAGCGGATGCACGTGACCGCGAGGATGCCCGGCGGCAGCGGCCCGAAGCCGACAACATTCTGGTCGTCGCGCGCACTGCACCGGCCGCGCTTGTTGACGTTCGGCTTGGCCGATGTCGTGCCGAGGTAGTGCGAAGTGGCGCTGACGTTGTCGGCAAGGCCGCAGTCGTTGCGCGCCCCGGTGATGTTGTCGAACGAGCGCTTGATCACGTTCAGGACCTTGGATCCGTTCATGTCGCCCGGGGTCGATGACGACTGATAGCGCCAATTGAGCGTCTGCTTCCACTTGCCCCCGAGAAGCGAATAGGCAGAGTCGTTGCAGGCACCTGGCGCAGTCTGCGCCGCGGACACCGGGTAGCCGGGCACGACCATGCCGGCAAGCGACACGCCGTCACCGCCCGTGCTTGAGGTGCCCGCGTAGGCAGAGCTGACAGAAAGCACCAGCAGTAGCGGGATTGCCGTGATCCCCGCCGCGCGGCGCCAGTCGCGGCGTTTCATTGGTGACACCTTACCTAATTTCGCGCCCTCCCCCATCTGACGCGATCGTCCTACCTACTACATCTCCGCAGTCGGCCTTCGGGCCGCTGCTGCGCGCTCCGCGCAAGGCCGCGCTAGCGCGCGTTCATGCGCTGCACTTGCTACAGCAACTCCCCGTGAGACGAGCCGGTGGGTGCGCCCTCGGGTGGCCGGGGCTCCTCGCCCGGCCCGTAGTCGGTCTTCTGTGAGGCGCCGTTGCCATTGGCCGCGCCAGCATCCGCGGGCAGCACCGGCAGCGTCGGGCGCGAGGTGCCCTCGATCGCGCCGACGCCGTAGGGCGTCCACTTATCCGGCCGCTGCAGGCGATGGGGCTGGTCGTTGCCGCGGGCGTGAACTTCCTCAAAGCCGCGCGGCTCGATCCACATCCGCTCACCCTCGAGCAGGCCGAGCACCCCCGACTGACCCGGTTCCGGCCGCTGGTGCTGGCACGCGTCGCACGCCGCCTTGTCGTGCTGCTTGTACTCGAGCGGCTCCTCGTAGGTCGTGATGTAGCCCTCGTAGTTGCGCAGGATCACCTTGTGGTCGGAGTAGCTGATCAGGTAGTTGGGCATGACCGGGATCTTGCCGCCACCGCCAGGGGCGTCGATGACGTACGTCGGCACGGCATAGCCGGAGGTGTGGCCGCGCAGGCCCTCGATGATCTCGAGACCCTTGCCGACCGGGGTTCGGAAGTGGCCCGAGCCTTCGACCAGGTCGCACTGGTAGAGGTAATACGGGCGGACGCGCATCTCCACGAGCTTGTGAACGAGCTCGCGCTGGATGTTGACGCAGTCGTTGACGCCGGCAAGGAGCACGCTCTGGTTGCCGATCGGGATGCCGGCGCGGGTCAGCTTGTCGACCGCGCGCGCCACCTCGGGCGTGATCTCGTTGGCGTGATTGAAGTGCAGGTTCATCCAGATCGGGTGGTACTTGCCGAGCATCTCGCACAGCTCGTCATCGACGCGCTGCGGCATGAAGACCGGCACGCGGGTGCCGATGCGGATGATCTCGATGTGCGGGATCTCGCGCAGGCCGCGGATGATGTTCTCGAGCAGCTTGGGCGCGAGCGTGAGGCCGTCGCCACCGCTGATTAGCACGTCGCGAACCTGGGGCGTGCGGCGCAAGTAGTCGAGCTGCGCCTCGTGCTCGGCGCGATTGAAGTTCTGCGTGGGGTCGCCCACGATGCGCGACCGCGTGCAGTAGCGGCAGTACGACGCGCACTGCGTCGTGACCAGCATCAGCACCCGGTCGGGATAGCGGTGGACCAGTCCCGGTACAGGGGAGTGGCGGTCCTCGGCGAGCGAATCCTCCATCATCGCCGTGAAGGCCTCCTGCTCGCGGCCCAGCGGGATGACCTGGCGGCGGATGGGGTCGTTGGGATCGTCGGGGTCGATGAGCGAGATGAAGTAGGGCGTGATGTCCACCCGGAACTTGTCGGGCGCGCCCAGGCCCTCGCGCTCTTCCTCTGTCAGGTTGAGGATGGTCGCGACGTCCGCCAGGTCGTTGACGCGGTTCGAGAGCTGCCAGCGCCAGTCGTTCCACTTCTCGTCGGGAACGTCCGCCCACTTGGGCGCGCGGCGGCTCACCGCGGGCCGGCCATCGGGGCCGAGCGCCAGCGCGGGATCGCGACGGTTGATGAACGCCTCAGGCGCGACGGTCAGATCTGAGCTCACCAGTGCATATTCCTTATGCAGAGTGGATAGTGGGGCATGATAGCGTGCCGGCCAAGCCGGAGGCCCACCAGCCAATGGTCCTGTCGCTCAGCGCAGTTGATAGACTCGCGACGATGGAGCGAGCCAGGCAATTCGCGATCGTTTTCTCCGTGCTGCTCACCGGGGCGGTCGTGGTGTCGCTCATCGCCGGTTTCCAGCAGCTGATCCTGCATCCCTTCGCCCTGATCGGCTCGACTTTGCTGGCCGGAGTCGTGGCCGCGATCATCCTGGGTGTCGCGCTCGTCCCGTCGCGCCGCACTACCAGCTGGGTGTCGATGATCACCGGGCCGAACGGCCGCTGGTTCTTCCTGATCCTGATCCTGCTCTGGGCCGCGGGCATGGCCTTCCTGGCGAGCCTGGGCATGGGTCCGCAGCAGAACGGCTCACCCGCGTTCATTGGGCTGCTCGCCGGCATCTTCATCTTCATGGGCTTCATCTGGTCGGTCATCGGCGAGTAGCCGCCTGACCCCAGGCGGCGCCGCCCGCCCGCGCGCATGAGAACCGTCAAAGTCTCCTGGGACAAAGAAGCCGGCCGATTCACCGCGCTCGGTCGACACCCCGGCCAGCAGATTGCGATCAACGCTCCGGCCGCGCCGTCCGAGGAGAACCGCGCCCCTACTGGGTTCTCCGCCACCGAGCTGCTGCTCGCCGGCGCCGGGTCGTGCGCGGCGTGGGACGTGGTCGAGATCCTGCGCAAGCGGCGCGCGGACGTGGCCGCGCTCGATGTCGAGGTCGAGGGCCAGCAGGATGCGGACCCACCCTGGACATACCGCGCCGTAGCGCTGCACTTCCGCGTCAACGGCGTGGGCCTGAAGGTGCCTGTGCTGGCGCGCGTCGTGCGCCTGGCCATCGTGCGCTACTGCTCGGTCATCACGACGCTCGCGGGCGTCGCGGCCATCTCGGCCACGATCGAGCTGGTTGAGCCGGATGGCTCGAGCACGGGACGCGTCCGGATCGAGCTGGCGCTGCCGGCCGTGCCGCTGCCGCCGCTTCTCGAACCAACTGCCGATGAAGACGAGGACGAGTAGGCGGGGTGAGCCTCTTTCAGCGCATAGGCGCGGCTTGTGCCCGCCAGCGGTACCGCGTCGTTGCCGCTTGGGGCGTGCTGCTGCTGCTGGCGCTGCCGTTCGCGCCGCAGCTGCCGGGTGCCCTGAGCTCCGGCGGATTCACTCTCGATGACCTGGAGGCGTCCAAGGCGCGCCAGGCGCTCGCGGGCCTCGCGGTGCCACCGAGCGCGATGGTCATCGTCATCCAGAGCGAGACGGAGGCGCGCGCGGGCGAGCCCGAATTCGAGATCGCGGTGGCCCGCGCGCTCGCGGCCGTTCCGGACGCAGAGCATGTCACCGCCGTGCTGCCGCATACCATCGCGCCGCGCCAGGTCAGCGCTGACGGCAAGACGGTGTACGAGGTGGTGGCGCTCGACCTCTCGCCCGACGATTCGCCCGACGCGCTCGCTCCGGTCAATGCCGCGATCGCGCCCCAACCGGGGCTGCGCATCATGCTCGCCGGCGCGCCCGCGTTCTACGGGGACATCCAGACGCTATCGGAGGACGACCTGCGGCGGAGCGAGGTCATCTCGCTGCCGCTCGCCGCGATTGCGCTCCTGCTCGTCTTCGGCAGCGTCGTCGCGGCCGGCGTGCCCATCGTCGTCGGTGGCACGGCCGTCGTTATCGCACTCGGTGGCCTGTTCTTCGTGGCCAATGCCACGCCACTCTCGATCTTCGTGCTCAACTTGGCGACGCTGCTCGGCCTGGGGCTGGGCGTCGACTACGCGCTGCTCCTGACGAGCCGCTTCCGCGAGGAGCTGCGCGCCCGCGGCGGCGGCCGCTCCAGTGACGGCACGATCGACCAGGCCGTCGTCAACGAGTCGGTGGCGATAACCGTCGGGACCGCCGGGCGGGCTGTCTTCTTCAGCGGCCTGACCGTGCTCCTGGGGTTGATCGGCCTCGTGCTCTTCGAGTTCATGGTCCTGCGCTCGGTCGGCATCGCCGGAGCGGCAGTCGTGGGCCTGGCGGTCAGCGCGGCGCTGACCCTGCTGCCGGCCGGACTCGCAATCCTCGGCCCGCGCATCGACGCGTTTCCCATCCGGCGCGGGGCCACCACAGCGGGCGCCGAGGGCAGTGGCGCGTGGGCGCGCCTGGCCAACCGCGTGATGGACCGACCGGTCCTGTTCTTTGGCAGCACGCTGCTCGTGCTGCTGCTGCTCGGCTCGCCATTCCTACACGTGCGTTTCAACGCGCCGGACGCGACGATCCTGCCGCCCGGCGTGCCATCACGGCTGGCCTACGACGTTCTCGCGCGCGAATTCGGCGAGGGTGAGTTTTCGCCGCTGATCGTCGCGGTCAGAACCACCGGCCCGGTCACTGATCCGGAGAACGTCGGCAAGCTGTACGACTACTCGCGCACACTGGCCGCAGACCCGCGCGTAACCCGCGTCGAGGGCATGGTCGACGTCGACCCGCGCCTGACGCGCGGCCAATACCAGCTGATCTACGGCGCCCCCGGTGGTCCGGCGGATCGTTTCGTGAGAGACGTCCTGGCGCGGACGAGCCGCGCTGACGTCGCCGCGTTCACGGTGTTCACACCGTACGAGGGCAACCGGCGTGAGGCGCTGCAGCTCGTCGCCGACATGCGCCACCCGACGTCCTCGGTTGCGCCACCGCCCGGCGTCAGTGTGCTGGTCGGTGGTGGCGCGGCAGAGGTACGCGACACCGTCAACCGGATCGCGGCCGACTTCCCACGTACGGCCGCGTTCATCCTCGTCGCGACGTACCTGGTGCTGTTCGTGCTGCTGCGCTCGGTCGTGCTCCCGGCGAAGGCGATCATCGTCAACGCGCTCTCGCTGACCGCCTCCTTCGGCGCCCTCGTCTGGATCTTCCAGGACGGCAACCTCTCGGCGCTGCTCGGCTTCCAACCGCTCGGCTTTGTCGAGACGACGCTGCCCGTCATCCTGTTCTGCGTCCTCTTCGGCCTATCGATGGATTACGAGGTATTCCTGCTGTCGCGCATGAAGGAGGTCTACGACAAGACCGGCGACAACCGCGCGGCGGTCGCGCGCGGCATGGAGCGCAGCGGCCGGATCGTCACGTCGGCGGCACTGGTCGTCGT
>DATBRX010000127.1:0-6028 GCA_036560085.1 Candidatus Limnocylindrales bacterium | reverse complement strand
GACCGGACGCAGCCCGAGCGCGAACGCGCCCTGGCCGGCTTCAAATCGGGCGAGGTGCCAATTTTGGTCGCAACTGATGTCGCGGCGCGGGGCCTCGACATCGAGGCGCTGCCCCTCGTCATCAACTACGAGCTGCCGCATACCCCCCACGACTACGTGCATCGCATCGGCCGCACCGGCCGCGCCGGGGCGACGGGCCAGGCGATCTCGCTCGTCGCGCCCGATGAAGAGGATTACCTGCGCGCGGTCAACAGGCTGCTCAAGAAGGATCTGCCGGTGCGCGTGGTCCAGGGCTTCGAGCCGGACCTCGCCGCGCCCAGGGCACGGCCGGCCCGTTCCGGACGCACCAGCCGCTCGACAACGACGCGCCCAGTCCGCCGACCGGGACCGCCCAGCCGGCGCGGCAGCACGAGGGTCGCCTAGCCCCGGTCCGACCCCGGCGCTTCGATCAGCTCCGGTGCTTCGACGGCCTCTGACGCGTCGGCCACAGGCGGCGCGGTCTGCTCGGCAGCGCGCACCAGGCGCGTGAGGCGTGCCTCCAGGTGCTGGTGCACGCGCGGCCATTCCTCTTCGATCACGCTGTAGTACGCGGAGTCGCGCTGCCGGCCGCCGGGCATGACCATGTGGTGGCGGAACACGCCCTCCTCGACCGCGCCGATCTTCAGCAGCGCCGTGCGCGACTTCTCGTTGAGCGCGTCGGTCTTGAACTCGACGCGTAGCGCACCCAGCTTCTCGAACGCATGGCGCAGCATGAGCAGCTTGGCCTCAGTGTTGACCGGACTGTGCTGCCATGCCGGCGCGAGCCAGGTCCAGCCGATCTCCAGGCGGCGGTGCTGGGGCACGATCGACAGGTAGCGCGTGCTGCCCACCGGCTTACCGGTGGCGCGCTCGATGGTCGTGAACGGCACCATCGTCCCGGCCTCCGCCTCGGCAATGGCCTCTTCAACCAGGGTGCGCATGTCTCCGGGGGCCTGGACGAACATCGGCATCCAGCGCCAGATCTCGGCATCGAGGCCAACCTGCGTCAGGCCCGGCAGATGGTCAAGCGACATCGGCTCGAGACGAACGTAGGTGCCCTCGAGCGTCACCGGCTCGACCCATACGCGGCCGGTCATTACCTCACCCCTTGTCGGCGAATGCCCGCACCTTTATTACGCGGTCGAGGTCGTCCGCAGCCTCGGTCAGCTGGCGCGTCAGGGTGGGCAGTGAGCCGTTGAGCTGCGAGAGCAGCCCGTGCGACCGCTCGAGCACGTCGGGCTCGCCCATGTATGCCGGATACAGGGACAGCAGGTACGAGCGCGCGAACGGGTGGTCGCGCGTCTCGAAGACCGTGCGCACCTGGTCGAAGAAACGGTCCTCGTAAGTCTCGAGCAACCGCTTCTGGTGCGGCCAGTAGAAGCCCTGCATAGCCGCGCGCGTCAGGTGGAACGAGCCGTAGCCCTCGCCGTTGATGCGCTCCCATGCCTCCGCCTTGGCGGCTTCGGTCGGGCGCGACGCCTCCGCTCGGAGCATCGCCCGGCGGCCGCGATCAGAGCGGTCACGAGCCGCCTCCATGGCCAGCAACTCGTCGGCGTTAGGCAGCCCAAAGGCCACCGCCTTGATGGCGACGAGCCAGCGCATCTCCTGGTCGAGTACGAAGCCGGTGACCGGCTCGTCTTTGGCGGTCGCGGTTGCGAGCCGGGCCACATCGTCCGCGCTTGCGGCGACGGCAACCGCGGAGCGCGCCCAGAGGATCTGGTGGTCAGCCTCCTTGGCTGCGCCAAGCAATTCCAACGCCGCCTCGAACCACAGGTGCGCCTCGTCTGTGCGGCGTGATTCGGGCACGAAGCGCGCCAGCGCCAGGGCCGCGCGCTCGACAGCCATGTCGAGGATGTCGCGGTCCGGCTCGGAGCCGATCCGTTCCCGTGCGATCGCGAGGTATTCGGTCGAGCGCAGCTGGCGATCGCGGACCATCTCCCACAGCGACATCCACAGGAGCTCGCGCAACAGGTCATCGTCGACGCGGCTGAGATTGGCGCGTACGAAATCGAGAGACCGCTCATCGAGCGCGACCTTGGCGTAGGCGTGGTCGCCGTAATTCGGGAAGACCAACGACGGCGCCGCGTGGCCGCGCAGCTCGGGCAGGTCCGTCTGCGCGGCATCGATCCACGCCGGCTGGGACTCGACCGCAAGCCCGGTCGCGCCCTCATTGATCAGCGCGATCTCGAATGCGTGCGGGCGTAGCGTGGGATGGTCGGCCGGCGCGGTCTGCTCGATCTCCACATCGGCGATCTTGCCGTCAGCCGCATGCCACTTGGCGGCGATGGTGTTGACCGACGCCGTGCGCAGCCACTTCTCCGACCAGTTCTCGAGTGACGCACCGTGCGCCTCCTCGAGGCAGGCCAGGAAGTCCGCCAGGGTCGCGTTGCCCCAGGCGTGGCGGCGGAAGTACAGGCGCAGGCCGTCGCGGAACGAGTCAAGGCCGATGTACTTGGCCAGCTGCTTGAGGACGGACGCGCCCTTGCCGTAGGTGATGCCGTCGAAGTTGAGGAACGCGATCTCAGTGTCCGCGGCGGTGCCGGCGATCGGGTGCGTCGTCGGCAGCTGGTCGGTCTGGTAGGCCCAGCGCTTGATGCGGTAGTTGAAGACCTTCCAGGCGTTGCGGAAACGGGTCGCGGAAGTCATCGCCAGATAGCTGATGTAGGTCGCGAAGGACTCGTTCAGCCACAGGTCGTTCCACCAGCGCATCGTCACGAGGTTGCCGAACCACATGTGCGCCAGCTCATGCAGGAACGTCTCGGCGCGATCCAGGCGCTCGTTGTCCGTGGGCGGATCGCGGAAGAGGTATGCCTCGTTGTAGGTGACGCAGGCGACGTTCTCCATCGCGCCCGAGTTGTACTCGGGCACGAACACCTGGTCGTACTTGACGCCGAACGGATAGGGCTGGGCGAACAAGTCGGAGTAGAAGTCCATGCCCTGCGTCGTGATCTCGAAGATCTCCGGCGCCTGGTCATCGAGGTAGCGCTCCATCGAAGCGCGCGCGTACAGGCGCAGGCTGACCCCGTTGTGCTCTGTCGAGCGATGCACGTAGGCGCCGCCGATCAGCGCCGTCAGGTAGCTGCTGAACAGCTCCGTCCGGGCGAAGCGGTGAAGGGTCCGGCCGGCGCCGGCGTCCTCGGTCGAATCGATCGGGGCATTCGAGAAGACTGCCCATTCGGCCGGCGCCGTGACGCTGAACTCGTACCTCGCCTTGATGTCCGGCTGATCGAAGCACGGGTAGAGCCGATGGGCCTCGTACGGCTCGAAGTTGGTGTAGACGTACTCGGCGCCGTCCTCGGGATCGACAAAGCGGTGGAATCCGTCGCCGGTCGTGTCGTAATCGTTGACGTAGACGACGTGGACCGCCATCGAGCCGCTGACGGCCTCTGCGGGCAGGGTCAGCCGATAGCCGGTCCAGTCCGGATCGATGTGCAGGCCATTGACCTCCAGGAGCTCGATCTCCCGCCCGCGGAAGTCCAGGAACAGCGGGCCGGCGCCGCTGGTGTTAAAGCGGATCGTGACGTCGCCGCGATAGGTGGACTGGCCCGCCACGAGATCGAGCGCGATGTCGTAGCTGGTGTCGCTCACGCGGGTGGCGCGCTGCTGCGCTTCCTCTTCGGTCAGCACATCGCGCGCGGCGACGGGGCTGGTCAGGACAGGGGTCTGCGACAAGGTCTGGGGCTCTCCTCGAAACGTCGGACGGGACATGCTGGCGCGACGCCGGGCGATTTTAGCGCCGGATGGGGCGCTTGGCGCTAGTCCGCACTACTCAGAACCACTCACCGCGGCTCCGCGGTAGCCCGGTCCGACGACCACCCGCAGGCTGCGCGGTACAACGGTCACCGTCGCCGGGAGCTCGCCGAACCACTCGCCGTCGCCGATCAGACGCAGCGGACGGTCGGCCGCCAGGCGTACCTCGCGCCCGGAGAGCATCGTCACCGCGCGATGGGTTACGTGGGTGCCCCGGAACACCCGCGGAAAGGCACGCAGGAACTCCGGTTTGGAAATCTCGCCCACGACGCACACTTCGAGCCGGCCGCTGTCGAGCGTCGCGGAGGGCGCGACGCGCATGCCACCGCCGTAGCTGACGCCGTTGGCGATCGCGACCATCATCGCGCGCAGCTCGCGCGTCGCGCCGTCGATGTCCAGGGTGATGGTTGCGGCCTTGAAGCGCGGCAGCTCGGCGATCAGCGCGAGCACGTACCTCCCGGCGCCACGAAATAGCGGGATCCTCTCGGCCCGCGCGGCGACGCCGGCGTCGAAGCCCGTGCCGACCACGTTCAGGAAGTACCGCTCGCGACCAGCGACCTTGACCCTGATCGTGTCGACGTGCGCCGTCCGGCCCGCGGCGATCGCATCGACCGCGCCGGCCACGTTGCCGCGCGGCATGCCGAGCGTTCGCGCGTAGTCATTGGCGCTGCCCGCCGGCAGCATGGCGAAGGTCGTGTCGCTGCCCACCAGGCCCGCCGCGACTGCGGCCGCCTGGCCGTCGCCGCCGACCGCCACGACCAGCCGATGACCCGCGGCGGCGACCTGCCGCGCCAGGACGCCGGGCTCATCGCCGTTGGTGCACATGACGACCTCGGGCACGAGGCCTGCCTGGCGCAGCAGCGGCGCAGCCTGGCCGACCACGCGCCAGCCCCGCCCACCACCCGACGTTGGATTGACGATCAGCGCCGCCCGCGCTCGCTCACCCGTCACGGCGCGGATGCTATGTGAGCGGTGGGCTCACGCGTAGCGCAGGCTCGATGCCTCGTCCTCGCCGATGGCCACGCTGCACGTGGGACACCACCAGCGCGCTTCGAGCGCCGTGCCGCAGGTGAGGTGGCGCAGGCCTTCTCCCTCCTCGCCGCTGCCCCAGGCAGCCAGCAGGCGCAGAACGCTGGCGAGCTCCTGGCCATCGGCGGTGAGCGAATAGGCAAGGCGGACAGGACGCTCCGAGTAGCGCTGGCCCACGAGAACGCCGGCGCGCTCAAGCCGGCGCAGGCGGTCGGTCAGGATGTTAGGGGCGATGCCGGCTACGGCGGTGCCCAGCTCGTTGAAGCGGCGCGGGCCGTCGAGCAGCGCCTCCACGACGAGCAGCGACCAGCGGTCGCCGACCCGTGCCAGTGCCGCATCAAGCCCTGACCCACTCACGCCAGCCATGTTGGCACGGCTCACTCCCGGTTTGCGCTGGTTACGTGACGATGGTAACTTGCAACTCGCAAGTTACTCACGACAGAAACAGGGAGTTGGATCCGAATGGGCATGCTCGATGAGCTGGGACAGGCGATGGCAGCGGTGGCCGGGAAGGCCGGAGCGTCGGTGGTTCACGTTGGCGGCGGCTGGCGCGGTGGATCGGGCGTCGTGATCGGTGATGGGCTCGTCCTGACGAACGCGCACAACGTGCGCGGGGACGGCGCGCTCGTGCACTTCGCGGACGGTCGCCGGGCAGACGCAGAGCTCAAGGGCGTCGACGTCGACGGCGACCTGGCGGTCCTGGCCGTCGATACCGCGGGTACCCCTGCCCTGGCGTGGTCCAGGGTCAGTGCCGCGATCGGGACGCCGGTCTTCGCCGTGGCCGCCGCCGACGGCGGCGCGCGCGTGACCATGGGCTTCATCTCGAGCGTTGCGCGCGCCTTCCGCGGTCCGCGCGGCCGGCGCATCTCGGGCAGCCTCGAGCACACGGCCGCGCTAGCGCCCGGCTCGTCGGGCAGTGCCCTGGTCGATGCCGACGGGCGGCTGGTTGGGCTCAACACGAATCGCCTGGGCGGTGGCTTCTACCTGGCGCTGCCCGCAGATGAGTCGCTCCAGAATCGCGTGGCGGGACTGGGTCGCGGCGAGAGCGCGGAACGGCCGCGCCTGGGCATCGGCATCGCCCCGTCGTGGGTCGCGCGCCGGATGCGCCGCGCGGTCGGGCTGCCGGAGCGGGATGGCGTGCTGGTGCGCGAGGTCGAGGACGGCAGCCCTGCAGCCGCGGCCGGTATCCAGGAGGGCGACCTGCTCATCGAGGCGGCCGGCCGGCCGATCG
>DATBRX010000126.1:0-9706 GCA_036560085.1 Candidatus Limnocylindrales bacterium | reverse complement strand
CCCGGGCATCGTCGCCATCAGGGTCGCGACGCCGAAGTACTTGTCGCCCTTGCCGAACTGATCAACGGCCGTGCGCTCGTCGGGGTTGTTCATGAAGTTGACGTAGCGCTTGAGGATCTGCGGGTCGAACTCGAGCGTGTTCTTGATGACCGTCCGGTACTCGGCGTTGCGCTCGTCGCGGAGCATGTTCATGAACGCGCTGTTGTAGACGCGATGCATGCCCAGGGTGCGGACGAAGTAGCCCTCCATGAGCCAGAACGCCTCCGCCAGGAGCAGCGTGTCCGGCGCCTCCGCGGCGACGCGGTCCACGACCTCGCGCCAGAACTCCTGCGGCATCGCGGCGTCGAACTGCGCTTTGGTCATAGCACTCTCGGCGCGCGACGGGATTGCGCCACCCTCCCCCGGCTCGGGATACCAGAGCCGCTGGATGTGCTTCTTGGCGAGCGTCATCGCGGCGTCGAAACGGATGATCGGGAACTGGCGGGCGACGTGGAGGATCGTCTGGATCACCGCCTCGCGGACGTCGGCCCGCAGGTAGTCGAGCTGCGCGGTGTCGTTCCAGGGCATCGATGTGCCGTCGTTGCCGTGGTACATGAAGCGTTCTTCGCCGCTCCTGCGCTCGACGCGCTTGAACGTCACGGCGGCGTCGCTGTTGTCGAAGTAGTGATCCTCGATGTAGATCCCGACGCGCTCGTCCGACGAGAGGTTCGGCCCGCTATATGTGTAGGCCGGGTAGGGCGGATCGGTGCGCTGGACGAACCAGTCGGGATGCTCGACGACCCAGCGCGAGTCGATGCCCATGTGATTGGGCACCATGTCCGACGCGAGGCGGATGCCGCGCGCCCAGGCACGGTCGCGCAGGTTGGCATAGGCCGCGTCGCCACCCAGGTCGTCGGCGATGCGGTAGTCCATCAGCGAGTACGCGGATGCGACAGCCTCCGGGTTGCCGCGCAGCTGCTTGATCTGCTGTGAGGCGCGGCTGCGCTCCCACAGGCCGATCAGCCACAGGCCGGTGAAGCCGCTCGCGGCTACCCTGTCGAGCTCCTCGTCGGGGATCTGGTCCAGCCGATAGATGGGCCGGCCATAGGAACGTGACAGCTGGTCGAGCCAGACATAGGTGCTCTTGGCCAGCAGCGTGACCCGCGGCATCCAGTCGAGATCCTGGCTGAAGCGCTCAACTTCCGCGTCGGCAGCTTCGCCGAAGCCGTGCAGCGCGCCGCTCTCCGCTTCTGCCCCTTCTGCGCCGCCGCCGAAGACAGCTGTTCCGCCATCAGAGGGGTTGAAGCGCATCCACTCCGCGCGCTCGTCCTCGCGCAAGACGTCCAGGCCAATGGTCACGACATCGCCGAAGCGCTCGGCGACGAAGCCCCACCTGCTGCTGATCCAGCGGAGCTGGTCGGCGAGCGATCCCGGCGCCTCCATGGCGGGCCGCTGCAGGAGCGAGATCAAGTCATCGCCGTCGGGCCCAAAGCCGGGCTGGCTGCGGAAGTAGTGGCGCAGCCCGTCGATCAGCTGGGCATACGCGCTGCCGTCGGCCAATGGCGTGTCGTCGAACAGCTCCTCGTACCGGCCGAATGCCGGATTGCCATTGGCCAGCCAGACCAACAGCAGCTCCTCGAGCGCGATCTGGCGGTTGGGGACGCCGCCGATCTCGCCCGCGAGATAGTCGGCCGCGGACTGCTCGCCGCGGTAGGCGGCAACCGTCGGGAAGCGCTCCGCGAAGACGGTCAAAGCGGTTTCCAGGGCCTCGCTCCCCAAGCTCTGGTCCAGCGCGGCCAGGGCCCCGGCCATCGCGGCCGGGTTGCGCTGACGGCGGTAGAGCTCGACAACGTGATGCAGGATCTCGTCGACGAGCCCCATGGCGTTGATGTCGCCTGCCCTGACCGCGCGCCCAGGATCTGCGGCGACGTCGCGCTGGGCGTTCATGGCCTGGGCGAAGCGCCGCGCGGCAGGGTAACCGGCAAAGACCACGTTGCCCGACAGGCCGAAAAGCGCTTCGTCGAACTCGTAGCGCTGCCGCGCGTCGCGCGAAACGTGGAACTCGAAGCTCATCTGACTGCAATCCTGACCGACGGGGGGCCATCGGTCCACCCCTCCCCCTGTGGGACCATCGGCCGATCGGCCACCCCGGCTTTTTTGGTAGGGTCAGCGCTACCCGCCCGCCCGCCGTGAATGAGGTCGCTGCGAGATGTCCCTGATCAACCTGCGCCGCCTGCGCCGCGTCGCCGCCACAGCCACACTGCTCACTCTCGTGGCGACGGCGACACCGTCGCCGGCAATGGCCGCCGTTGGTCTGCAATTCGTGGCCGGCGGCTTCAGCTCGCCGGTTTTCGTTACCCACGCCGGCGACAGCCGTCTGTTCGTGGTCGAGCAGACCGGCCGCATCAAGATCGTCGGCGGCGGCACGTTTCTCGATATCCACACACTGATCCGGACGAGCGGCGGCGAGCAGGGCCTGCTGGGCTTGGCGTTCCACCCCAACTACGCCAGCAACGGCCTTTTCTACGTCAACTACACGCGCAAGAGCGACGGCGACACGGTCATCGCCGAGTTCAAGCGCTCCACGGGCAACCCTGACGTGGCCAACGCGGCGAGCAAGCGCGTCGTCCTGAGAATCAACCAGCCCTTCGCCAACCACAACGGTGGCTGGATGGCCTTCAAGGGCAATTACCTCTACATCTCGACTGGCGACGGCGGGGGCGGTGGCGACCAGAAGAACCGCGCCCAGAACCTCGACAAGCTGCTGGGCAAGATACTGCGCATCAACCCGCTCGATCCCCCCGGAGCAGCGACTTACTCGATCCCGTCCGACAACCCGTTCGTCGGCGTTGCCGGCAAGGACGCGATCTGGTCATACGGCCTGCGCAACCCGTGGCGCTGCTCGTTCGACGCCAACGACGGCAGCCTGTACTGCGGCGACGTTGGCCAGGAGAAGTTCGAAGAGATCGACCACGTGGGCACCGGCCGCGGCGTCAACTTCGGCTGGCGCAAGCTCGAGGGCAACCACTACTACAACTGGTCAGGCCATACCTCCGGCACTCTGTGCACGGGCTCGTGCTTCACCTTGCCCATCGCCGAGATTCCGCACAGTGAAGCCGGCGACGACAACTGCGCCATCACCGGCGGCTACGTCGCCCGCAGGTCGGGGGCGCCAATGTTCGGCCACTATGTCGCCGGCGACTTCTGCTCGGGCAAGATCTGGGTCTTCCCGTCGACCTTCTCCACCGGCGACCCCCTGCCCGTGCCCGACGACACGAGCTACAACATCAGCTCGTTCGGTGAGGGCAACGACGGCAAGCTGTACCTGGTCGATCTGAACGGCTCGATCTACCGCCTGACCGACAGCTAGAACAGGCTGGAGCCGCAATCCCGCCAAAAGCTTTCGTGCCAGCCTTTATGGCGCGGCTCGGGCGTGAAGACGGCCACACGATCGCCTAGCAGTCACTAACCGCGCCGGATGACGCGCGAACCTGCCTAACGCGCGTCCGGCGCGCCTTAGGCGAACTGCGAGGCGGTGGACCTGGCCTTGTGCGCCAATGCAGGTCGTATGGCCACCTGCGAAGCCAGCGCCTGCGCGGAAGAGAGGCCCGTTGGTAGCCAAGCCGTCGGCAAGGTGGCCGGGTGCGGCAATAACGACCGCGCCACGTGCATTTGGCCAAGTCCGCGCGCTGGGTCGCGCTTAGCCGAAGAGGTGTTCCAGGCTCGGTAGCACGTCCTCGATGCCGAAGAGGAAGGCAAAGCCGACGACCAGGCTGAATATGCCCGCGATCGCACCGATGACCACGTAGATCTGGCGCCGGCTCTGGCTCGCCAGGAAGCCCGACGAAGAGATCAGCACCATGAGCGTGTTGGTGATCAGCAGGCCCACGATGAACGCGACCATCATCGGTATCCCCAGTCCGACCGCGTTCGCGCCACCGATGGCAGCGATGAACAGGATCTGCGTGCCGGTCTCGGCGCCAATGCCGTGGATCATGCCCACGAGAAAGGCGGTGCGCGGGCCGTACGAGCTCATCTCGAGCGGCTCGGCGTGGGTATGGCCGTGCAGCCAGCCCTGGAAGCGGCGCCAGCCATAGCGCACCCCGTCGAAGACGAGCATCCAGCGGCTGCGCAACCTGAACTCGGATCCGTGGCGGGCGTAGTTGTAGAGCGACACGAAGACAAAGATGCCGAGCAGCACCAGGGTCAGGCCGACGATGCGGCCCATGAGCGGATCGACCCAGTCCGGCAGCAGCGCCCCGAACGTCAGCGCGATGGCACCCAGGATCGCCACCGTGGTGCCGTGGCCCAGCGCGTACAGAGTGCCCAGCATGACGGGCTGCCGCTCCAAAGCGAGCAGCGAGCGGTGCCTGACAGGGGTGTGCGGGTCGTGCGCCGTATGCGCCGCCAATTCCGCGTCGTGGGTGCGCAGCTCGGCCTCGCCGCCGTGCTCGTGAGCATGGCCCTGGCCCAGCTCGTGCACTTCCTCGTGCTCGACCTCCGCGGCTTCCGCCGCACTGGTCGTGCTGGTGATGTCAGTGATTGCCGCTATGTGATCCCAGTCGATGCCATGGCGCAGCCCAAGCACGAGGGCAGTCAATAGCAGCGCGATGGTTCCGGCGTCGGGCATGCGCGCGCATTATTGCAGTAAGTTGCAATAGCAACAACCCACAATTCCAGTGGTACCCTGAGCCGGACATGACGAGGGCAACGTGGGCAACCGCGCGCGACGAACTCCGGGCGCGCGGCCTCCGTTGGACACCGCAACGACGGCTCCTACTCTCAGTGCTCGCGCGGTCGCGCGGGCACGTTACGGCCAGCGAGCTGATAGAGCGCTGTCGCGCGGCCGATCCCCAGACGATCCCATCGACCGTGTACCGGACCCTCGACGTGCTCGAGGAGATCGGCCTCGTGCGGCACGGCCATGGCGCCGGAGGCCGCGAAGAGTTCCATGTGCTGCCGCGAACCGAGCACGGCCATCTGCACTGCCGCGCGTGCGATGGGATGTGGGAGATAGACGCCACCGAGGCCGCTGCACTTACTGGCAGCCTTGAGTCGCGGCGCGGCTTCAGGGCAGACCTTTCACACCTGACTGTGGTGGGTGTGTGCAGGGAGTGTGCCGAGAAGACCCGATCCGTAGGTCGCCGCGCGACGTAACCTCACTGAGATGCGTCGTGTGATGAGCTCGCCCAGCCTGCCCTGGTTCCTCGCGGGGGTCGCCGCTGCCGCGGTCGCGATCGGCGTGGGCGAGCTGATCGGCGGGGTGCTGGGCGGGTCGTCGATCGTCGCCGCCATCGGGGCACTGGTCATCGCGCTCCAGCCGCCGTGGGGCAAGGACCTCATGGCCCAGCTCTTCGGCACCAACGACAAGGCCATGCTCGAGGCGACCGTCGCGATCGGCGGTCTCCTCGTGGGCGGGGTGCTGGGGCTGGCCGCCAAGCGCGAGGAACGAATAGCGATCGCTGGCTTCGCGGCGTTTGGGTTGATCGCCTTCGTGTTGCTTCTCCAAGACCCGCTGAACTCATTGCCCGCGTCCGTGATCGTCGCGCTGGTGGCGACTGCCGGCGGGCTGATCACGATGAGCTGGCTGGCCGGCGCGATCCGCCGGTTCGCGGCGTCGACCAACGCGACAACTGACCTGGGCAGGCGTGGGTTCGTCGCCCTGGCTGCATTGCTGTTGGTCGGTGGCAGTGGGCTGACCGTGGTTGGCCGGCTGCTCGGCGGCCAGGTCGGGAACACCTCGAGCACGCCACCGGGACCGTTGCCCAAGCCACGCGAGACCGTAGGCCCAATTCTCGCCACGGCCGACTTCTCGACCGATCCGGCGCTCGCCGGAATCTCCCCGATCGTCGTGCCGAACGAGGACTTCTACAGGATCGATACGCGCCTCAACACGCCGCGCGTCGACAGCGCCACATGGTCGCTGCGCATCCACGGCATGGTTGATCGCGAGATCAGCCTGAGCTACGACCAGCTGCTGGCGCGGCCGCTCGTCGAGCGCTACGTGACGATCGCATGCGTCTCGAACCAGGTCGGCGGCCCACTCGTCGGCAATGCCAAGTGGACGGGCACGTCACTCATCGACCTGCTGAACGAGGCGGGCATCCAGGCCGGCGCGACGCAGGTGGTAGGCCGCTCCTTCGAGGGCTGGACGAGCGGTTTTCCAACAGAGCACCTGTCGGGCGCCGGCCGCGACGCGATGGTCGTCGTCGGCATGAACGATGCGCCGCTGCCGCCGCAGCACGGCTTCCCGGCGCGGCTCATCGTGCCCGGCCTGTTCGGCTACGTGAGCGCGACCAAGTGGCTGGCCGAGATCGAGCTGACTACGCTCGAGGCGTTCGACGCCTACTGGATCCCGCTCGGCTGGGCGAAAGAGGGTCCCATCCTGACCCAGTCGCGCATCGACCGGCCGATGAACGGCGCGATAGTCACGCTGGGCAATTACGAGGTCGCCGGCGTGGCCTGGGCACCCACGCGCGGCGTGTCGCGGGTCGAGATACGGATCGATGACGGCGAGTGGCAGCAAGCGCAGCTGTCTCAGCCGCTGTCGAACTACGCCTGGCTTCAGTGGCGCGCCACGGTCGACGCGGTGGAAGGCGAGCACACGCTCACCGTTCGCGCGACCGACGGCAATGGCGAGACCCAACCCGAAGCCCGCACCGCACCTGCGCCCTCAGGCGCGCGCGGCTGGCACCAGGTCCGGTTCTTCGTCCGCTAGGCCCCCGGCCGGCTGACGTGGGCGCGGATGTAATCGAGCAGGGCGTCGCGCTCCGCCGGCGTGCCCAGCGCCCGCTTGGGCAACCACAGCTTGGTCAGCCGGCCGCGTCGCAGGACCAGCGTCTCAGGGCTCTCCATGATGTTGTCGACGGCCGCCCATGAGGCGTGGCCCGAGCCGCCCGCGGTGCTCGACGCGATGCCCCCATCGTCGAACGTGATCGTCGCCTGCGTCCCGATGATGCGCTTGCCCACCGACCGTGCTCGCAGGCGATCGGCGTAGCGCGTCGCCGACACCAGGATCAGGAAAGCGCCCATCGCGACGAGTACGCCGCCGACCACCACATCGCCGGTCCACGCCATGTACGCGCCGTAAAGCATGCCCACGACCCCGGCCGCCATGCCGATGGTGTTGAGCGACTTCTGGGCCACCCGCAGGTAATCGACGAGATCCTCGGTGGTCAACTCAAAGGTCACGGTGAACGGCGGCTCGGTATTGGTCACCTGCGCATCCTAGAGTCGACCCGCGGCGTCAGTGGTCCGTGCCGGCGCTCCCAGAATGGACCACGGCAGTGACGATGATCACGATGCCGAATACGACCAGCCCGATCAGCGCCCACGGGAACTGGCCCGCCCCAGCCGGAACCGGCGCGCTGATGATCACTCCGACTCCGAGTGCGATCAGGATCAGCCCCCAGCCGGCCACGATCCACTTGGGCAGGCGCGGCACAAAGACCCACGCCGCGACCAGGCCAACGGTCAGCGCCCCCGCCAGCCACAACACCGTGACGTCCACGTTGCGCGGCACGGCGTCGTTCATCGCCAGCGCGGCGAGCGTCATCAATCCGGTCGCGGCCAAACCGCTCACTGCGAGGGCAAACCGGTCGCGGATCATCAGACCTCCTTGAACTGCTCGAATGGTTGGCGGCAATCCGGACAGTAGTAGATCGCGCGGCACAGGGTTGGGCCGAAGATGTTCTCGATGCGCGTGTTGCGCGAACGGCAGTACGGGCACTCGACCGTCTCGTCGGTGCTGGGTGGCGCGAACCCGGCTGCGCGCAGGGCCGCGCGACCGTCCGCGGTGATGCGCTGCGTTGTCCACGGCTCGGCGAAGCTGACATCGACGCTCACATCGTCGGCGAACTCGCGCAGCCGCTCTGCGATCGCGTCCTGGAGGACGTTGATCGCCGGGCAGCCGACGAATGTCGGAAGCAGCTCGACCCGAATGCGCCCCTCCTCCGTCCGGACTCCGCCGATAACGCCCAGGTCCACGACGGAGATCGTCGGGATCTCGGGATCGTGCACGTCATGCAGCGCGGCCCAGACGGCCGATTCGAGGGGTATCGCCGCAAGCGACGGCAGCAACGCGCCGGAACGGCGGGGGGCTGCCGCTTCGCGCGCAGCTCGGCCGAAGGCCGCAGCGGAGGAGACATTGTGGGTCGGGGCTACCATTCCGCGCCCTCCTCGAGGCGGGCTACGGAGGTGAACTCGTTCCACAGCCAGACGAACGATTCGTCGGGGGTCGCGTGGTCGCGTCCGTCCGCGGCGGGGTCGCCCTCGGGTATCGGTCGGAGGTTAAGAGCGCACAGGCGGGCGTTGGCCTCCGATCGCCAGCGGGCCGCCAGCTGGACCATCGGTGCCGACAGCACACCCGCGTCGACGAGCATCTGCTCGTTGCTCAGCGGCGCGAACACGGATGTCGCGATGGGATTGAGCTGCTTGAGCGCGGACAACACCTTGCCGCGCGGCTTACCGGGGCGCGTGCCCAGGCGCTCGAGCCACGCGTTCAGGTGCATCAGGTGGTAGCGCTCCTCGCGCTGGATCTTGGCCACGACCTCGGCCAGCGGCGCGAAGCTGGAGCGTGCCAGCCCGGCGAGGCGGATCGAGTCGGCCGTGTCGTACAGCCAGCGGCGCACGATCGTGAAGCCCCAGCCCTGACGCGGGTGATCGAGCAGGCGCGCGTGGCAATACTCGTTGGGCTGGCGATGGAACGCGACCTTGTCGGGATCCTCGCCGGTGAGCGCCGAGCGCAGCTGATACAGCAGCCGGGCATGGCCGATCTCGTCCTGCGCGAGCGACGAGAACGCGACGTCCTCCTCGAGCATCGGCGCGATGCCGGTCCATTCCGAGTCGCGGAAGCCCACGACGAACTCGTCGTCGGCCATGGCCAGCAGGAGATCGGCGATGGCCGCGCGCAGCACCGGGTCGAGGCCAGACGCATCGAACTGCGGCAGGTCGGGCTGGATCAGCTGGCGCGTCGCGCGCCGTGTTTCCGTCGTCATTTCTGGGCCCGCTTGCGCGCCTCATCGAGCTTGTCGCGCAGCACGTAGCCACCCGGTCTCTTGAAGGACCGGTCGAGCGGCGGTTGGAGCAGGTCCGGGTCGCTCAGGTCGGAGATCTCCGTCCGCTTGACGACCCATAGTCGGACGCTCTCGTTGCGCCGGCTGAAGAACTCGCGCGCGTAGTGCTGCGCCAGCTCGCGGTCGGGCGCGCGAACGTTGCCGGCATGGCGCATCGCCTCGCCGTCCTTCTCCTGGCGGAAGACCTCCCACACCTCGGGATCGGCACCCGGGCCCAGTCGGCCGGCCTCGTCGACGTGGCCTTCGCCGACTGTCTGCTCGCTCGTCACGCGGCGACCCCGACCGGCGCGAGGATCGTCTGGCGGACCCACGCCGTCTGCTCATGGTTGAGCCGGCGGAAGTCGAGCCGCTCCTGGCTCTTGGGACCATGGCCGGTGACCACCGACCGCAGCTCCTGCCAGTCGGGCTCGGTGTACCTCCATTCGTTGGTCTCGGGATCTTCCTTCAGCTCTGGGTCAGGCGGGTAAAGGCCCACCTCCCACAGCTTCGGCACATACGCCGACAGGAACTCCTGGCGCAGCTGCTCGCCGGTCTTCTCCTTGATCCGCCAGAACAGGTCGCGATCCTTGGCCGGGTCGGTGCGCGGGCCGTGCATCTGCATCAGCGGTCCCCACCACCGATCGAGCGCCTCCTGGGCCATGTCGCGCTGGTTC
>DATBRX010000125.1:0-3312 GCA_036560085.1 Candidatus Limnocylindrales bacterium | reverse complement strand
TCCTCGATGCCCCGGGCGATGCCGCGCACATCGGTCGCGGCCGGCGACAGCTTGACCATCAGCGGCAGGTCGGTGGCGCGCCGAACGGCCGCGGTCACCTCGCTGGCCGCGCCGGCATCCAGCGCGAACTGCAGCCCGCCGGCACCGACATTGGGGCACGATATGTTGAGCTCGATGCCTGCCACGCCGGGCTGGCCATCGAGGCGGCGCGCCACTTCGACGTAGTCCTCGACGGATTCACCGGCGACGTTCACGATGACGGGCACTTTCCACGATGCCCAGGTGGAGCCGTACTTCTCGAGGACGCCGTCGACGCCCGGGTTCTGCAGTCCGATCGAGTTGAGCATCCCGGCGGGCGTCTCGGTGACACGCGGCGGTGGGTTGCCCTGTCGTGGTCGCAGGGTCGTTCCCTTGGAGCAGATCGCGCCCAGCCGCTCCACATCGACGACGTCGGCGTACTCCGTGCCGTAGCCGAACGTGCCCGACGCGACCAGGAAGGGATTGCGCAGCACCAGGCCGCGCCCCAGGTCGACCGTCAGGTCGACACCTGATCCCGCCTCAGGCGGTGTTGCGACTGCCACGCCCGTGTCTCCACCACGTCGCCGACGCGACGAGCACCCAGCCCATGATGCCAATCAACACGAGCCACTCGAGGACAGTCGCGATCGAGACATCCGGCCGATCGCTACCGGTGCCGGTGTACAGGTACGGGATGTAGACCGACAGGAACAGCAGGAAGACAGCAACGGTCAGAGCACCCAGGGCGGGCAGCCAGCGCGAGAACCGCGCTTCAGGCCGACGCCAGATGTCGAGCGACGCCAGCCCGACGGCGACCCAACCCAAGACGAAGAAGCCAAGGGCAAAGACGATGTGGATGGAGCGGTTATTCATTGGGAAGACCCCCACCAGGGCGCCGGACACGCCGGCGACGATGCCGACGATCACGTAGACCGACGCCAGGCGCGAGCTGCGCAGCCTGCCCAAGGCAAAGAAGAACAGCGCCAGCGCCAGGCCACCGACGAACAGCCCGATGTTGAACACCAGCGCCAGGCTGGACACACCCATCTCGCCCAGCTCGGAGACCCAGTGGTTGAGCGGCGAGAAGGGCTCGCTCTGCGTACCCACGTAGAACACGCCGGCGATCAGCGACGCGATCGCGAAGAAGGCCGATCCGATGAAGCCCATAGCCGGCCCGTAGTGCACCAGTCGCGCGGTCATCGCCAACCTTCCCACGCCACCTCTTCGGCGGCAAACACGGGGCCTTCGCGGCACACCCGTTGCGGTCCCTCGGTACCCATGATGACGCACCCCAGGCACGCCCCGACGGCGCAACCCATGTTCTGCTCCATGCTGACCTGCAGCCAAGAGCGGCGGCGCGCCTGCCGCGAGCCCAATGGTGGAGCCTTGGTCCCCCTGCCGCGGCGTGGCCCGAGTCGCGCTACGCCCATTCGCTGTTGGCGGCTCGCCGCCAGCTGGGCCATCGCCGCCAGCATGGGCTGCGGCCCGCAGGCGAAGCATTGATCGGCCCACGCCTCGTATTGCGGCACGAGCTCGGTCACGCGGCCGTGATGACCGAACGAGCCGTCGTCGGTGGCCACGACGTACTCGACCTCGTCGGGCAACAGGCTCGATGGGTAGACCTCCATCGCCGACGCCGCGCCAAACAGAAGGGTCACGCTGCGATCCGCGGCGAGCGCGTCATCGACGAGGGAGCGCACGCCGGCCATGCCGAGCCCCCCGGCCACGAGCAGCAGGTGGCGGCTCCTGGGGTCGACTTCAAAGCCGCGGCCCAAAGGACCCAGCATCTCGACCTGTTGAGTTGGCTGCATCCGCGCCAGCCAGGCAGTGCCGACGCCGGTCACGCGGAAGTGAATCGTGATCCGGCCGCCGACCCGGTCGACGGTGTTGATCGAGAAGGGCCGGCGCAGGACGAGGCCCGAGTAGTCGGGCGTCCGAACGTGGACGAACTGGCCGGCCGCGCTATGGGTAGCGAGCAGCGGCGCGAGATAGGTCTGGAGCCACTGCCCCGGCAGAAACTCGAGGCTCTCGATCAGCTCAGCGTCGAGCAGCCTCACGTGGTACGCGCCTGGTCCGGCCTAGGCCTCAGAGTCGGAGTCGGACTCGGCGTCACCGGTGACGTGCGGGAAGGACTCGGCGATCGCCTCCGCCAGGTCACCGAACACGTCGGTCGGGTCGTAGAACTCGACCATGTCGTCCGGTGATGAGAGGCGCTTCCACGAGCCCTCGCGCGCGCCATCCTCGTCGGCCTCCGGCACGACCTCTGCCTCGAAATGGCCATTGCGCTTCAGCCACAGGCGCTCATCCTCGTCGTCGAGCACCATCAGGTCACCGACGAACGGCGACAGGTCGGTGACGAGTGTCTCGAACTGCTCGAGCAGGCGCGCCTCCGTGTGCTGGCTGCGCTCCTGGAAGGTGAGGGCCAGGTCGTACAACCGGCTCGCGGCCTCGTCCGCGTTGGCCGGCGCGCCCTGCGCAGTCTGGCTCGCCGCCCATTCGTCGGCGGCGCGGGCATAGCCCTCCTCGGTCACGTCAGTGCCACCGATGCCCACGCCGACCGTCTCGTCCGGCGCGATGCCCGCGACATCCATCAGGTCCTCGGCTCCGGTTGGCTCTTCCGGCAGGCCGGCCTGCTCGCGCGCCGCCTCGGCGAACGCGGCAAAGATCTCGGCCGGGTTGTAGAGCTCGACCAGCTCGGCCGCGGTGTCAATCACCTCGGTCTCACTCCGCCATTCGCCCGTGACCTCGTCCTGGTAGCGCGTGCGGCTGCGGAAGCTGCCGTCCGGCGCGACCGACAGGTAGTCGGGGTCGTCGTCGATCAGGACCAGCCCGCCGGCTTCCTTGATGCGTGCCTTGTTGCCCTGAAGAAAGTCATGCAGCTGCTTGCCCGCTGCCGATAGGAAGGAGGTTCGCTCCAGCGCCGCCTCGGTTGCGATCTCGCCCAGGGCGCTGCTCATGCCGGCCATTCCGACCTCCTTTCGCTTGTCTTTTCCGCGTCCGATTGTCATTGAGTATCTACGGCGTGTATTTCAGCTCGGGGCCCATGCGCTCGCGCAGGAACATCGAGTGATGACGCTCGAACATCCACTCGCCGGCGCGATGGCCGATCGCCCTCGCCCGCGGGTCACTCTCGAGCTTATCGATGGTGGCGTAGTCGGGCAGTTCGAGCAGGATGACATTGTCGAAGTCCCAGCCGTAGGCGACGTTGAACCAGCCGATGAACTTCATGCCGAACTCTTCCTCGTAGCGCTTGACCTGGCGCGGGAAGACCTTGCGCATGAAGAACTTGAAAAA
>DATBRX010000124.1:0-8211 GCA_036560085.1 Candidatus Limnocylindrales bacterium | reverse complement strand
GGTAGTAGCCCGACCCTAACGTAGTCCTTGCTCGGAGGGGCCGCGAGACGCTCGAGCGCTGAGATCACATCAAGGCGAAACGAGGCTCGGCAGGTCTCTCCGGGCGTTTCTTTATGCTCCGCGAATGAGTACCCCGTCGTTTTCCCAGCGGCTTGACCTGCTCGAGCCCGCCGTCCGCGCCCGGACCGACCTCGTGCCACGCGTCGGCATCGTCCTTGGCTCGGGACTGGGCGGGCTCGCGGACGCGCTGACGGACGCGGTGGCGGTTCCCTTCGCGGAGTTTCCGGGTTGGCCCGCGGCATCCGCTCCGGGCCACGCCGGGCGGCTGTTGCTCGGCCGTCTGGATGGCGTGCCGGTGGTCTGCCTGCAGGGCCGTCTGCATCTGTACGAGGGCAACTCGGAGCGTCTCGTTGTCGAGCCCGTTTTGCTGATGCGCCGCCTGGGTGCGCAGGTGATCGTCCTCAGCAACGCGGCCGGTGGCATCCGCGTCGACTGGCCGGCGGGAACGCTCATGCTGATCACCGACCATCTCAATCTGACCGGGCGCTCGCCGCTCATCGGCGCGAACGACGACGCGCTCGGGTCGCGCTTTCCCGACCTCGTCAATGCCTGGAGCCCGCGCCTCAATGAGCTGATGCGCCAAGCGGCGGCGGACGAGGACGTGACGCTCGAGGAAGGCGTCTATGCCGGTCTGATCGGCCCGACCTACGAGACGCCGGCCGAGGTGCGCATGCTCCGCACGCTCGGTGCAGACGCCGTCGGCATGTCCACCGTGCTGGAGGCCGTCGTGGCGCGCTGGGCGGGCGCTGAAGTCGTGGGCGTCTCGCTCGTAACAAATCCCGGCGCGGGCATCACCGGCAACCCGCTCTCGCACGAGGAGGTCCTGGAGGCGGCGGCTGAGGCCGGCTCACGCTTCCAGGCGCTGATCCGGAGCTTCGTCCGCCGCCTGGCCGCTGCCTGAACGCCGCTTGGCCCCTGCCTGACCGGCCGGGCGAGCGCCGGGCGAACCTAGAGAGTCGGCAGCTCTCGACCGGCGGCCTTGGCGGCTGCCTTCTTCTCGGCCCACGCCGCGAGCACGTTGTCCTTGTGCGGCCGGATGGGGCAGTGCTCGTCGCGGTTGCGGTCCTCGTCGCAGTAGCCCAGCGGGACGCATTTGGGTGCGAGGAATGAGCCCAGGAACGGCGACACGCTGAAGACCTCGTGGCGGATCAGCTGGAAGAGCCGGCGGATCTCCCATTGGGCCATCGTGCACAGGCGCAGGCCACTCATGTGGATCAGCGAGCGCAGGTTGGCAGTCATGATCAGGTTGGTGCGCGTCGCGTTGGGCATCACGAACCGCGCGTCCTCGCCGGGGATGCCCGCCTCGAGCATCTCGCCGTAGAAGGCCAGCGACTCGTCCATCTGCGAGGTGAACTGGTCGCGCATCTCCGGCGGCGCGTCCTGGAGCGAGCCGGGCACCATGTATGAGGGCTTCTTGTAGTTCAGATAACGCTGCGACTGCTGGTCGAACGCGACGCCGGCGCGATGGCGGACCAGCTGGTGCGACAGCGTGCGCGTGACGCCGCTGATGCCAAAGGTGAAGACGATGTGCTCGATCGTGGAGCCGTGGCCCGACTCGATCACCCGCCGGATGAGGTCCTGCTGCTTCTCGGTCGCGACCTGCCCACGTGTGGCTCGGTCGAAGATGTCGGCCGGCTCGAGCTCGCTGTAGCACGTCCGGCACGCGGTGTAGATGAGCGGCAGGTAGTACTGCTGGGCAATCTCGCGCGTGGGGAAGAGCAGCGTCGCGCGCATGCCCAGATCGCGCGTGGCCGGACTGCGGGGAGTGGCCGAGGCGTCCGCGCGGGGGGTGGCGACGATGGGGTTGACGGCTTCGGCAGTCATGGCTCGGCATAGGTTACGGCCGCCCGGCCAGTCACGCGTCGCGTCACCGACATCGCTGGCACGCCACGGTGGGGCGCTGGCGCGTAGGGCCGATTGGTCCGGCCACAAGGGGCCACTCGACCCTCATTTGGCCCAGGTCACGGATCTAACGTCGCAAAACCTGCACCATTCTTGGGGAACAAAATGAACCGCCCGCGCCGACCTTTTCTGGCAGCCCTCGCCGCGTCCGCCGTCGTCCTTGCCCTCGCTGGAGGAACCGCGCCCGGAGCGTTGGCCGCGGCCGGCCCTAACGGCCTGATCGCCTACTCGTCGTGGAATGACCTGCTCGAGTACGACATCTACGTCGTCGACCCGGCGCAACCCAGCCTGCCGCCCGTCCGGCTGACGACAGATGGGGCCTACAACGACAACCCTGATTGGTCGCCTGATGGAAGCAAGATCGTTTTCGACGGTTGGGGCGAGCTCGGCGGACCCCGCATCCAGGTCATGGACACCGATCCAACAACTGACGATCAGCAGCTTCTGTCCGACTCACAGAACGGCTACGACGTGCAGCCGGCGTGGTCGCCCAACGGGACGCGCATTGCCTTCGCCTCGTCGCGGACGGTTGGGGTAGATGAGGACTTTGGGTACGAGATCTACGTCATGGATGCCCTGGGCGAGGTCGGACCGCTCGCCAATGCCACACCCCTGACAAGCGACGCCTTTGATCCAGAAACCGGCGGAAGCATCGAGGACTCGCAGGTCACCTGGTCGCCCGACGGGTCACGGCTGGCTTTCGTTTCCACCGGCCGCGGGCTGGATCCTGACACGTGCGATCTGTGGGTCATGGATTCGGCAGACTCCGATGGCGACGGCTTTGGCGACAACATGCACCAGCTCACCTTCGACGAGAGCTTCAACTGCGACATGTTCGAGGACGTCACCCCGCAGTGGTCGCCCAATTCCAGCCTGATCGCGTTCACCAGCACGCGCAACGGCAACTTCGACATCTGGCTGGTCAACGCCAACGACCCGACCGACCTGCGCAACGTCACCGCGACGGCGGATCAGAACGAGGATCAACCCAGCTGGTCGCCCGATGGCACCCAGGTCATCTTCCGCAGCGGCGTGTCGGGCCACTACGAGCTCTATTCGTTGCCCGTGCCGCCGCGCGCCGCGCTTGGGAGCGCCGGGCAGCCGGTCGCGGCCGCCGCGGCCCTGCCGACGCAGCTGACGAGCGACGGCTTGACCAAGCAGCACGGCGATTGGGGGGCCAAGGCCGGCGCGCTGCGCGGCACGGCCGCGCTATCCGTGTCCAAGGTGGGCCGCGGACGGGTCAGCGCCACCAAGATCGACTGTGGCAAGGACTGCGCCAGCACGTTCGTCGTGGGCCGCAGTGTGCGCTTGACCGCCACGCCGGCACCGGGTTACCGGTTCAAGAGCTGGGCAGGCGCGTGTGCTGGGACGCAGCGGACGTGCACCGTGCGCATGGGTTCGGCCAAGACGGTGACGGCGACGTTCGTGCGCCGCTAGGACGCACGACGGCCGCTCAGCGGATGCCCGTGTCGTAGCCCATTACGAGCGCGACGCTGTCACCACCGACGCCGGCAAAGGCAAGCGGCTCGGCGTTGCGCATCAGGCCCTCGACCGGCGCCGCGACGACGTAGTAAGCGCCTGCTGGGAGCTGCATATTGATCAGCCCGTGGTCGTCGGACACGCCCTCGCCGACCTGCTGTCCGCTTGGGTCGAACACGAGCACCTCGACGTTCGCGACCGGTCGTGGGGCGCACGCCGGATCGGGTGGATTCTGCTCCACCGGGCAAACCGGGCCGGCGCTGAGCGTGATCCGCAGGGACAAAGGATCGGCTGTTCCCTCGTCGGTCGGCAGGCCGATGTCGTCGCCTTCATCGCCGATGAGCGTCACCGTTCCGTCGAGATCGACGTGGTATGTCCAGGTGTGGCGCTCGATGCAGCCGGCCTGGCAATCGCCCGCACCGACGGTGATCTTGACCGCGTACCCACCGGCCTCCTCATTGGCCTCGTACCACGAGGACTGACCGATGACGTCGGGCATCAATGGCCCAATCTGGGCGATGTGCTCGTGGGCGAAGACCAGGGCGGCAGCCTGGGCGGCCGTGGTCACCTCGCTGACGGGCGCAGGCGATGGCGTGGGAGAGGGCGTGGGAGTCGGTGGCGGGGTTGGGCTTGCGCCTGGGCCTCCGCACGCGACGAGCAGGGTTGCGAGGAGGGCAAGCGCCAGAGAGCTGGTTTTTCGGGTCATGGACGCGGTGACGCTCTCACGCGTCAGAGAGTTCCGGCGGCTGTGTCATGCTCCACCCATGGCAATGTTGCGCTTCCTGGGCCTGGGCAGGCAGGCCGCGGCGTCACCCGGTGCTGGGGAGACCCGTGTCGAGTCGGAAACCCAGACCGTGCGACGCATTGTCGCCGAGCTGGGGCAGCTCGACCCAGAGCGGCGGCGCATCCTGGCCGGCTTCGCCTATGTCGTCAGCCGCGCCGCCCACGCGGATCTGAACGTCACTCCCGATGAGACGCGGCTGATGGAGCAGATCGTGGCCGAGATCGGCGGTTTGCCTGAGGCGCAGGCGGTGCTCGTCGTCGAGATTGCCAAGAACCAGGGCGAGATGTACGGCGGCACGGAGGACTACCTGGTAACGCGCGAGTTTGCCGCTCACTCGACGAGCGAGCAGCGCCGCGCGGCGGTGGAGGCGTGCTATGCCGTTGCCGCAGCCGATGGCGCGATCACGTCCGAGGAAGCGGCCGAGCTGGGACAGATCGCGAACGAGCTGGATCTGCCGATCCAGGATCTCAACGCGATCAGGCGCAGCTACGCCGACAAGCTGCTCGCTATTCAGCTGATGCGCGGCCAGCGCGGGTAGCCTGCGGTCCGCCGCGGCTCTATCCGATCCGAGACGTCAGCATTTCCAGCGCTGCCGCGACTGCCGCCTCGTCGCGCTCGTAGTAGATCCAGCGCGCATCGGCACCGTGGCGGCTCGCGCGCACGAGGCCGGCCTCGCGCAGGCGAGCCAGGTGATTGCTGACGTTGTTCTGGCGCTCGCCCAGGGCGGCGGCCATCTCGCAGACGCAGTGCGGGCCGTCGCGCAGGATGGCCAGGATGCCGGCCCGGACCGGGTCGCCCACGAGCGCGCCAACGCGGACGGCATCGCGCGTGTCGGGCGCGGGCAGCGCGAGACGCAGCTCGGGAACGAGCGGCAGCTCGGTTCTCATCTCGCCGCCACTGGTGCGTCGGCGAGCACCACGGAGTGGAACAAGCGCGGAGCAAGGCGCATGGCCGCCCAGACGAGGAACAGCATCACCGGGACCTCGATCAGCGGCCCGACGACGGTCGCGAGGGCAACGGTCGGGCTGAACGCGGTGATGGCGATCGCAATGGCGATCTCGAAGTCGCGCCCGGTGGCGTTGAAGGCGACCGCCACGCCGTCCCTGTAGGAGAAGCGCATACCCGCGCCGACGAAGAGGACGGTGAAGAACATGACCCCAAAGAACAGCGCCATGGGGATGGCCATCTCGAGCACGATGCCGGGGCGCTCGAGGATGAGGTCGCCCTTGAGCGAGAACATGACGATGAGCGTGAACAGCAGGCCCAGTATCGAGAGAGCATTGAGTCCGGGCTTGAGTCGGTCCATCGCCGCTTCGCCTCCGTGCCGGACGACGAGCATCCGAGTCAACATCCCGAGCAGCAGCGGCAGTCCGAGGTAGAGCACGACACTCTCGCCCACGACGAGCACGTCGAAGCTCACATCGCCGATCAGCAGCCGGGCGTAGACCGGTATGAGCAGCATCTGGACGATCGAGTTGAGGGCGACGAACACGAGTGCCATTGGCGTGTTGCCCTTGGCCAGATACGTAAACACGATGACCATCGCAATGCAGGGCGCCAGCCCGTACAGGATCAGTCCAGTACGTAGCTCCGGGTCGGCGACGAAGGTGTTGGCGAGGGCAAACATCAGGAACGGCGCGATCACGTAGTTGAAGACCAGTACCACCGCCAGCTGGCGCGGCGAGCGGAATGCGCTGCCGACCTCGCCCAAGTGGACGTTGGTCATCGCCGGATACATCATCAGGAACAGCCCGAGCGGGACACCCAGGCTGATCGCGTTCGGCACTGACAACTCGAACGTTCCGCCAACGATGGACTTGATCGCTTCGATCGGCGGCGTCAGGGCGAAGTCGGAGATTGACAGCACGCTGCCAATGAAGATGCCGATGGCCATGCTGACGATCACGAATAGCGGCAGCAAGCGGAAGTCCTCGAGCTTCCTCAACAGATTCTGGCCCACTAGTCCTCACCGCTGCTTGATATGTCAGTCAACAGTGTCCTATTTGCTCATGCGATGCTGACGGGCCGCAGGTCAACTACTCGAGGGCCGCTTGGCCCGATCAGGCAAACGTGGCAGGTTCGGCCGGGTCGGCCTCTGCGACGAACAGGTAGCGGTAGGCCAGGCCGGCGATTGCCCCGCCGAGCAGCGGGCCGACGATCCAGACGTACCAGTTGTCCCACAGGCCGGTGACCGCTGCCGGGCCAAACCAGCGCGCGGGGTTCATCGCCGCACCTGTGAGCGGGCCGCCCATCAGGATGTCGGCGGCAACCGCGAAGCCGATTGCAAGGCCGCCGATCTTTGGCCCCCGCAGGTCGACCGCTGTGCCCAGCACAGCGATAACCAGGATGACGGTCAGGACGGCTTCGACGAGGATGCCTGCGACTGCGCTGATGTCGGTGCCCAGTGCGGGCACGCCGAGTGACGGCGACAGCGTAGCCGGGATCACAATACGGACGGCCCATGCGGCAAGGATCGCCCCGATAAGCTGCGCCACTACGTACGCCAGGGCGCGGTGCCAGTGGATCTTTCCGGTCAGCCAGACACCCAACGTGACCGCCGGGTTGAAGTGACCGCCGCTGACCGCGCCCAGGGCGCTGACGAGGACCGCCAGCACGATGCCATGCGCCAGCGCCACGACGAGCAGCCCCGCTGCGGGGTCCATGCCGCCGCTGGCCAGGCTGGACAGGCCGCCCAGGCGGTCGAGGGACGCCACCGCGCCAATGCCGACGAAGAAGAACAGGAACGTGCCCGCGAGCTCGGCCACGATGGGGGCCACCGCGCGACGATCCGTCCAGCCGCTGAACATGCTTAGCCCTCCTCGAATGTGATCGCTTGCCATACTAGACACGCCAAAGTCACCTGGGAGGGTCATGACCGCGATATCCGCACCCGCGCGGCCGGTCGCTCGCGAACGCGCGATCGAGTCGGGTCCGCGGCCCGAAGATCACCTGCTGCGCCTCGCCGACGGCCGCCGCCTCGGCTGGTCCGAGTCGGGCGATCCGGGTGGCAAGCCGGTCTTGTTCTTCCACGGCTTCGGTACGACACGCGTCGTCTGCCCGCCAGGTGACGCCGCGCTCGAGCGCCACATCCGACTGATCGCAGTCGACCGGCCGGGCATCGGCCTGTCCGATCCCCAGCCGGGGCGCTCCCTGCTGGATTGGCCGCGTGACGTCGCCGAGCTGGCTGATCACCTGGGAATCGCGCGCTTCTCGATCGTCGCGTGGTCGGGCGGCGGGCCGTACGGACTCGCCTGCGGCCATGCCCTGGCGTCACGCGTCGACGCCGTCGCGGCGGTGAGTCCGGCCGCGCCGCTGGCCAAGCCGACCGACCCGGGCTACCTGCGCTGGCGCGATCGCCACGCCGTGCGCTTCGCCAACCGCGCGCCGTGGGTCATTCGACTGGCCATGTGGCACTGGGGCCGGGGCCAGCGCAGTGACGCGGAGAAGTTCTTCGAAAAGTCGGTCGCGGACATGTGTGCCGCCGACCAGGCGGTTCTTGCCGAGCCCGAGCTGCGCAGCCGCATGATCGACAACTCGGCCGAGCTCTACCGGCAGGGCGGCCGCGGCATGTACGACGAGGCGCTCGTCCTGACCAAGCCGTGGGGCTTCGATCCCGCCGATATCACGGTGCCGGTACACATCTGGCAGGGCGGCCGCGACGACACCGTGCCGGCGGCCATGGCGACGCACCTGGCCGAGACGATCCCCGGCGCGCGCCTCAGCATGTTCGCCGACGAGGGCCACCACCTGCTGTACGTGTACTGGCCGCAGATCCTCGCCGACCTGGCCTAGACAAGGCCGACGGCGGCCGTGCTGCGGGACGACCGCCGTCGGGAGGGACATGCTTATTCGGTTGGCGCCGCTCGAAGCGGCACCGATCAGGTCAAACCCGGCCGCGCGGGACCGTGCGCCAGTAGGCCTTGTTGAACAGCATCTTGCCCAAGTGCCAGATCCGACCGGGCTTGGGCGGTTGGGGCGGGTGGTCG
>DATBRX010000123.1:0-3258 GCA_036560085.1 Candidatus Limnocylindrales bacterium | reverse complement strand
CACGGCAAGACCGTCATGGCGGCGTACCTCGTCGGGTCGCGCGGCACTACGCGCCAAGCGATCGGCCTGGGGCTGACGGTCACCGTGTCGCACACGCTGGGTGTGCTGGCGCTGGGCCTGCTCAGCCTGTCCGCGGCCGCGGTAATCCCTGTCGAACGCCTTTACCCCGTCTTGGGCGTCACCTCCGGCGCGATCGTCGTGGTAATCGGCGGCTATCTGCTGATCACTCGAATACGTGCTTGGCGTGCCGACTCGAAGCCGCACCATCACGGGCATCACCGCTCGATCGTGGATCGGCCGGATGGCTGGCACGAGCACGACGGCATGGGCCATACCCATCTGCCGAGCCAGGGCATGGGCAAGCGCGGGCTGTTCGCCCTGGGTCTGTCGGGCGGGATGATCCCGTCGGTATCGGCCCTGCTGGTGCTGATCGGCTCGATCTCGATTGGTCGGCCGGCCTGGGGCATCGTGCTGACGGTCGCCTTCGGCCTGGGCATGGCAGCCGTGTTGGTCGGGGTGGGTCTCGCTCTCGTCCATGCCCGCAAGCTCGTCGAGCGGCTGCCAGTGGGCCGCGCCCTGCGCTTTGGCCAGCGCCTGCCAGTGGTAACAGCCGCGGTGGTGCTGGTCGCTGGCCTGCTGATCGCCGGTCAGGGGCTGCTCGCGATCACCGGGTGACGTCCGGCCCTCAGAAACGGGCCGGCCGGTCCTGTTGGTCGACTCGCGCTCGACGGAGCCTGTACTCGGCGAAATCGGCTCTAACGGGCGCGCCATCCGGCGCCGGGAACCAATCGCCGAAAGAAGCGTGGCATGCGACGGTTGGTGGCGATTTGCGCGGCAGCGGCCCTCGCGGCGCTCGTTGCATCAACATCGGCTGACGCGGCCGCATACCCGCTGCTGCTCAAGGACATCAACCCGACTGGCTCATCTAATCCCAGCCAGATGACCGCGGTCGGCAGCACGCTCTTCTTCGCCGCCAACGACGGCGTTCACGGCAACGAGCTGTGGAAGAGCGACGGCACCGCCGCCGGCACCAAGATGGTCAAGAACATCCGACCACTCGGCAAGAGCTCCGACCCGCAGAACCTGGTCAACGTCAACGGCACGCTCTTCTTCACCGCCAACGACGGGGCTCACGGCCGCGAGCTATGGAGGAGCAACGGCACGGCGGCCGGGACCAAGCTGGTCAAGGACCTCATTCCGCAGTGCTCCGGCGGCTTCGGCTGCATCGGCGGTCTGCTGATCGAGATTCCACCGGTCGCCATCGGCTCACGATTGTTTTTCATCAACGATTACTGCTGCTATGGCACCTCCACGATCTACGTGAGCGATGGGACGGCTGCCGGCACCAAACAGCTGAAGACCAATCTCCCCGTGTCCACGACGGTTGGAGCAGCGACTGGATACAACGGCAAGTTCTATTTCGCCGCTTACACCACGTACGGGGAATACGCCAGCGTGTGGGTCAGCAATGGAACTCGCGCAGGCACCTACGATCTCGGAGCTGCCTCGGGCGACGACATCGCCTTCCTCCCTGTGTCCGGCCAGAGCCTGTACTTCGCCACCTATTACGAGGACGAGACTGAAATAGACGTCCAGCTCTGGAAGACAGATGGGACGGCTGCGGGGACCAAACCGCTGACGTCGGTCAACGCCCTGGCCGAGATGCCCATCGAGGCTGCGCTAATGAACAGCCGTCTCTACTTCAACGACGGGCCCCTGGGATCGCTATGGAAGACGGACGGCACCGCCAAGGGCACCAAATCCATCTCCGCCGGACGCGCTGAATGGCTGACCGTCGCCAGCGGCAAGCTGTACTTCACCCGCGGCGGGCACCTGTGGATGAGCAACGGCACACCAACAGGTACCGCAGACGTAGAGGGCTTCGGCGGCCTGTACGCGCGCCAGCTGATGGCGGTCGGTGCAGAGATCTGTTTCGGCGTCCCGGACTGGGACGCAGCGACGTGGACTCTGTGGGAAAGCGATGGCACCGACAGCGGGACGTACGCAGTGCGTTCGTTCGTCAATCCGATCGACGATGGTTGGGGCCCGCTGGGCGCGAAGCTGGGAGCCACACTCGGAGCCACCCTGGTCTTCGGCGCCGACGACGGCACCCATGGCACCGAGCTCTGGAGCTACGCGCCCTAGCCGGCCGACCTCTCAGCGGCGAATGCGCGCCGCCCCATTGTCCGGATAGAGGCGCACCCGCCGATAGGGTTCGCGGCCGCGCGAGTGCGAGACCAGATTGGCGCGCTCGGCCATCTGGTGCTGCAACCTGCGGATGTAGGCGTTCTGGGGTGACAGCTCGACCGGCTTGGCCTGCTCGTTGACCAGGCCGATCGCCTCCTCCACCTCGCGCAGCGCGGCATCACGCGGGTCGATCTCCAGCGCGAAGACCGATGTCAGCGCCGATTCCATCTGGACCATCGTGTTCGACTTGAGCACGAAGATCGGCAAGCCGCGCTCCTCCGCCTCGCGCAGCGCGGGCGCCTTCTGCTTGAAGTAGTTGCGCAACGTGATCACCACGTCGGCCTGCTCCGCGTCGCGCACCAGCGTCACCGGCAGGCCGAGTTCGCGCACCGCCTGCTCGAGCCGCTTATGGCTCACGCCGTAGCCCAGGACATGCAGGGTGGGCAGGCTCGTATCGCCCACGGCGGGAAGCGGCGTCGGCCGGCGGTCGCCGGTCAGCTCCTCTTCGTCGAACTGCGCCTCCTGTTCGAGAGCGTCAAGCTCGATGTCCTCATCGTCATCTTCGTCCAGCACGGCCGGGCCGCGGGTCTCGTCCGCGCGCAGCTGGGTGATCGCCTTCGCAGCCGAATCGCGCCACGCCTGCTGGCGTTCGAACTCGCGCGCGTCGCGTGCCCGGTGATCAGCTTGCGGAGTGCCGCGCTCCAGCGGTCCGCGGTCGGCTAGGTCTCCCTGCCGAAAGGGGCCGCCGCCACCGGCGCCTCCGTTTGAGCCACCCGGGCCGCGGCGCCAGCCGCCGCTCGCACCGGGGCGATAGCCGGGTCGATAGCCGCGCTCCTGTTCGAACGGCCGCGAGTCAGGACGCCAGCCGGGCTCGCCGCGGAAGCCGCCGCCGCCAATCCCAACCAGACCGCCAAAGCGCTCGCCGGGTATCTGAGATTGCGGGCCGGGACGCGGCCGGGCCTGAGATCGATGCACGCCGCCCTCGTCGCGCCAGCGCAGCTCGGGCGCGATCGGATCACCGCGCAGCATCGAATCGACCGTGTCGGCCACGTCGGGATGGACCATGACCCG
>DATBRX010000122.1:0-22204 GCA_036560085.1 Candidatus Limnocylindrales bacterium | reverse complement strand
CGCGAAGAGGTCGACCGCTCGTATATCGAGCTGATGGAGCGGCTGCTCACGGACGGCAACTACCCGGCCCTGGCGACGCACGACGATCGGCTCATCGATCACGCGCTCGCGTTCGTCAAGGAGCACGCCATCGACCCGGCGCGCTACGAGTTCCAGATGCTCTACGGCGTCCGGCGTGACCTGCATGAGCGCCTCGTGGCGCTGGGCCAGACCGTGCGCATTTACGTGCCGTACGGCAGCCAGTGGTACCCGTACTACATGCGCCGCCTGGGCGAGCGGCCGCAGAACGTGATCTCGATCCTGCTCAGCGTCCTCCAGGAGGGCCGCGGCAAGAAGGCTTGACACGCGGCGCCCGGGCGCTAATACTACGCGCCACGTAGTACGGAGCACGTAGTAGTGGCCGATATCCAGGCAACCATCGATCCGGGCCTGATGCTGATGATCAGCCTCGCCGCCGGCCCCAAGCACGGCCACGCGATGCTGCTCGACGTTGAGCGCTTCGCGGGCGTTCGTTTGGGCCCCGGAACGCTATACGGCGCCCTCTCCCGGCTCGAGGCGAGCGGCCACGTCGAGCCCCTCCCGGCCGAGGGCAGGCGCCGACCCTACCGACTCACCGGTGCCGGCAAGGCCGCACTGGAGCAGCGTCTCGGCAGCCTCCAGCGCGCGGTCGCGACCGGCCTAGCACGGGTGAGTGCATGACGCGCTTGATCACACGGCTGTATCCGCGCGCTTGGCGCGACCGCTACGGCGCGGAGCTATCCGATCTGATTGACGAAACCGGCATGACCCCGCGCGTCGCGATCGACGTGGCGCGCGGCGCTGCGCGCGAATGGACGAACCAGGCGCGGCTCGGATTGGCAGGAGGTGGAAGCGTGGTCATCGGCCCGGCATGGCGTCATCCGCAGATGTGGGCGGCCATGGCGCTCATCATCCTCGCCCCGACGGCGGCATTTGTTCTGCTGTCGATCCTCGCCTACCAGCTCGGCGCGACATGGCTGATCACATTCATGGAACCGGTCACGCGCTGGATGCAGACCGTGCGCATCATCGACTTGATGCTCGTTGTGTCGCCGGTCATCGCGTTGCTGATCGCGGCCGCGCCACTGGTCAGAGTTGAGCTGCATAGGGAAGCTACCGGCCGTGAGGCCGTGGTGGGTGTCCGACTGAAGGCAGCCAACGTGTTGATCGGGCTGCTGGCGCTGTTCATAGCTGTTCTGCTGGTCGGCCACATCCTGGCCGAGTCGGTGTTGCGGGTCGGCGCCTAGCCCAGCCGGTCCTCGATCTCCCAGGCGTGGTCGAGCGCGTGCCACGCCGACCGGCGGATCGCGAACAGGGCCGGCCAGCGCTCACCGCCGCGCGGCCCGAAGTCCGGTAGCGCGCCGGCGTTACGCAAGCGCAGCGCACCGATGAAGTCGCGCTGGATCTCCGACCATGACGCCCCAGCCTTCGACTTCCCGCCGACCGCGTATGTGTAGCCGCCCTGCGCCTCGTGCACATGGGCAGTCATCTTGTCGAGCGATCGGCCGCCACCGCGCGGGCCCGATGGCGCGAGATCCTTGCCACCGGCGCGCTTTGCCGCTGTTGCGAAGGCGGCCCACGCCGCGTGAAGGCTTTCGATCGCGGCATCCAGGTCGCGTTGGCTGAGCGGCTTCCGGTCGGCCGGCAGGATGGCATCCGGCGCCCCAAAGTCGGTCGTCTTGTTGCCCGGCAGGCGCTCAACAATGTTCAGCCCGGCAACCGTGGCCGGGGCCTTCAGCGCGGCGGCGGCCGCGCCCATCGACTCCAGGTAGCGCGATGTGTATTCGACGAGCGCCGCCATGGCGTCGTCGGGCGTCTTGCCGCCCCGGGCCAGGCCTATCCAGTCAATCGCGGTCGCGAACGATTTCTTCTCGCCAGTCTCGAGATAGACCTTCACGCCAGGTCGTCGAGCTGGTCGGCGTGCTCCTCTAAGTGGTCGATTGTGAATCGCATGACCATCTGGGGCACGGTCATCTCGCCTCGCCGCGAATGCAGACCGACCGACGCCCACTGTGCGGCGCTGAGCGTCGGCAGGTAGCGGCGCGTCACCTCGATGCCGTCGTGGACCTGCTGCATCAGCTGCGCTATCGGGACCCTGCGCCCGGTCTCGATGCCTTCGATCCGACCCGGATCCTCCTTGGTGCGACCAAACGGCACGGGCTGGCCGGCGTAGCTGTCGACGACGTGCTCAAGTTGCGCCTGCCAGTAGCCGACGAACTCAGCCATGTGCGCCCAGACCTGGGCCGCCTCCCAGCGCTCGGTGCCACCTTCGTCGGGTTGGGTGAGCCCACTCGGCGCCGGCCCCGCAGCGTCTTCGATCAGACGCCCTTCGACGTCTTCGAGCATCTGTACGAGATCGTTGGCATCCACGGTGAGGACCATAACGCAGCGGCTGGGGTTAGCGAGGAATGTCGTTGAACAGCACCACGAGGGTGTCGCTGTACACGATGAGATCGATCTGCCCATCGTTATCGAGATCTGCCGCGGCCGCTATCCCCTCACCGAATTGGTTGCCGACGAGATCGACACCCGGCTTGAATGTCCCGTCCCCGAGCCCGAATAGGGCCGCGATCCCCTTGCCGACAGGGCCGCCCTCTTCGCCGGCGTTGCCGCAGACGAGGTCGAGGATCCCATCTCCGTCCAGGTCTGCCGTAGCAAGGGTGTGCGGATTTGGGCCACACAGGTAGTACGAGGTCTCTCTGAGGGCACCATTCCCGAGGCCCAGCAACACGCTCGTGACCCTGGTTGGGTACCCGTCAGGGCTGGCAACATCGGCGAACCCATCGCCGTTGAAGTCGCCCACTACGGGCATGATTGGCTGTGGACCGCTTACGGGGAATGTTTGCGGCTCCCCGAACGTGCCGTCGCCTGCGCCGAGCAGCACCGACATGGTCCGGTCGCTCCGACCCTTGCCGATCATCGAGTTGGTCGTGACCAGGTCGAGGTTGCCATCCCCGTCGAAATCGGCGGCCGCGATGCCCGACGCGAACCTGGCATTGATCGGGTAGTTCTCCGGATCTGCGAATGTGCCGTCGCCGAGACCGGCGAAGATCGAGAGGTAATCAAAGCCGTTGGCGGTTGCCAGGTCGGGCACCTCGTCTTCGTTGAAGTCTCCGACTACGAGCGCTTGCGGGTTGACTCCCGCGGGTTGGACGAGCGCTTCGAAGCTCCCATCGTCCTTCGCCAAGAACACCAGGATGTCGTCGTCGCCAGTTCCTTGGTCGCTGACGCCGCTGTAGGCCATCACGATGTCCAGGCGGCCGTCACCGTTGAAATCTGCCGCGCCAATCGAGGCGGGCCCGTTGCCCCCCGGCATCTCCGCACCCGGCTGGAATCTGCCGTCGCCCACTCCCAGGAGCAGTTGGACACGTGCGTCCGCCGCGCCGCCCGCGATGTCGAGGTTGCCATCGCCATCGAAGTCAGCGACGACGATCGGCAACATCGCCTGGTCCAGGACCACCGGTGCCCGGAACAACCCCGGAGTCGGCACCGGAGAGGGCGAGGCAGTCGGTTTGGCTGTCGGCACGGCTGTCGGAACGACCGTCCGCCCGGCCGTCGGCGCCGCCGTCGGCGCTGCTGATGGAGCTGGAGTAGGGGTGACCGCGGGCGGCGAACCGGCGCAGCCCGAGTTAAACGCGCCGACGATCAGAAGGGTGCAGACGATGGCTACGGCCGATGCATTCACTTCAGCGAAGGCTCGGCCGCGACGTCCCGCGTCCAATCGCCGGCCAGGATGGCCTCTCGTTGGGCGCAGTCCTCGTCTATGGGAGTGAAGGTGAGCGTCGCCCCGTCGGTCGAAAGGCTGACATCGTATTCGCCGATGCCGAAGCAATCCCAACGCGGAGCGACCGGGACAGTGGTAAGCGGACCATGCACCCAAACCCGATTGATTGTGTCCTCTATTAACACCCACGAGCTTCTGACGTCCCCGTCCGATTGGTGGATGTCGAGGTAATTGGCGCCAAGCGTGAACACAGTCAGTTGGTCGAGAGCGTCGGGGATTGGGCGTGTCCCCACGGAGTTCCACGTCCCCTGGAGGTCAGTTGCGTTAACCGCAATCGGCGAGCTGACCGCGGTCGGGCTGGCACTTGGGCCTGGGATGAACTCGAAGGTCTGTACGACCGGCATAGCCTGGGCGATGACAACATCGAGCGCCGATTGGCCTTGCGCGGTAAGTGAGATCAGCAGGGTTCCTGGGTAGCCTTGCCAGTCACCCGTATCTAGCACGATGAAGCGGGCATGATCGTCCGTAGCGGTGTCCATGGTGACCGAATCGCCGGTCTCCGAGCCACCGAAAATCTCGATCTGCGTCGAATACTCGATTGGTGCTCCTGGCGCTGACCCGAGCGTACATGGATCCACGAACCCGGCGACCACGGAGACGTCGATCTGCACACCGCTGAGTCCGCCAATCGTGATCGGTCTCCGCTGCGAAACGGCCAAGAAGGGACGCGACCCGAGCCAGTCCGCGACACTCGCGGCCGGCCCTCCCGAAGCGGTGACGGGGTCAGGGCAGGCGAGCGGGGGCGCACCGATTACTGCGGACATCGTGCTCGCCCGGATAGTTGAGTCGACGTTGATCAAGGGAGAGTCAGGGTTCGCGACAGTTGCCAAAGTAAGGTCCGCTCGCCTGTCGGGACCAGGCCAGGTTGGCGGAAAGTGAAAGTCCGCCCAACCGGCAGGCACCGTGTACGCGAACTGGCCGCGGGTGCCCCCTTCGAACGGTTTGAAGTTCGCAGCCGTGTATCGCCCAGGGGCAAGTTCGCTGACGTGGCTGCAGTAGGCGTACCGAGCAGGATCCGGACACGACCAGCGGGTCCAATCGCCAGTAAGGATCTCGTCGCGCGAAGCGCACTCGTCGCTCGCTGACGTCAGGGTCAATGTCTGGTCATCCGGCGATAGGCTGGCGTAGTACGTGCCGCTATCGCCGGTAGTGCAGTCCCAGTGCTCTCGGTTCAACGACTCCTGCGGCGCGTCCATCAGCAATTCGAGCTGGCCTGCGGCACCGATGACCGAAGCAGAGCTGGCGATTTCTCCCTTCCACCCGTTGAGGCGGAGGCTTGCCGCGTCCACCGCAATCGTTTGGAGACCTGATTTGTCTGGAGCGTTCCCCAGAATTGGGTCGATGCGCGTGCCGACGGAAGCCCACGCGCCCTGCAGCCGCTCCATCGTGATCGGGCTCGCCGAGGGTGATGGCGTCGGGGTTTGACCGATCTGGTTCTGCGGACTGCGCAGGACGAGCAGGCCGGCGCCAAGGACCATGAGGCCAACGGCAGCGGCGACTGCGAAACGCATTTGGATTGTCAAGCGAGGGAACCTCCACGAGGCCTGGAGGTCCCGCTGTTGTGGTGTCGTTGCGATGGTGCGCAGCGCCGCGTCGACGACCCGCTTGGGTGCGGTCGACGGGCCCAATTCGAGCCAAGCCTGAGCGCTGCGCTCGAACATCCGGTCGTCGCTCATGCCGGTCGTCCTTCCTCGAGCGTTCGCAGAGCGCCGGCCGCCATGACCGTTCTCAGCGCCCGCGTGGCGTTGTGGAGTCGCGAGCGAGCCGTCCCCGCGGGGATGCCGAGCGTCTCGGCGATCTCGACCAGGGGCAGCCCGACGTAGTGATGCATGACGAAGACCGCCCGTTGGTCAACCGGTATCTTGCGAAACGCCCGGTCGAGCTCGTCGCGATCGGCCAGCACGCGGCTGCCGTCAGACGCGCCCGCGCGGTTCAAATCGATGACACGAACGTTGGCCGCGAACTGACGGCGCCGAGAGAATTCGGCGTAGCAGGCGTGGACCAGGATGCGCTGCGACCAGGCCTCGAAGCGCTCGACATCGCGCAGGTGCGGCAGCTGCTGCCACGTGGAGATAAGGGCGTTCTGGAGCGCATCCTCGGCAGACGCGGTCTCCCGCAGGATTCGGAAAGCGACCGCGTACAACGAATCGCTGACTTGACCTACGAGAGTGGTGAACGCTTCGCGGTCACCGCCCCTGGCGCGCTCGACGACGGCTGGGTCCATATGGACCTCTAACGTGCCGAGCCGGGAGGCGCGGTCTAAACACTATGAGGCATCCCGTATCGCCAAACGTTCAGAAATCCCGGAATCAGTCGGGAAATGCCTCCGGGCCGCGCTCAGACAACTCGCGGGCGTGCTCGCCGCCGTCCTCGGGCGGCAGCCAGGAATACGCGTACGACGCATCTTCCAGGCGGGCGGCCTCGCGCGTCATGTTCAGCGGGTGGAACGTGTCGATCATCACCGCCAGCTCCTCGGTCGCTTCCTTGCCGATCGACGCCTCGACGGTGCCCGGATGCGGCCCGTGCGGGATGCCCGCCGGGTGGAGCGTGAACGACGAGATGTCCACGCCGCGGCGGCTCATGAAATTGCCCGCGACGTAGTAGATGACCTCGTCGGAGTTGATGTTCGAGTGGTTGTAGGGCGCGGGTATGGCGAGCGGGTGGTAGTCGAACTTGCGCGGCACGAACGAGCACACGACGTAGTTGCGGCCGGCAAACGTCTGGTGGACGGGCGGCGGCTGGTGGACCCGCCCGGTGATGGGCTGGAAATCTCCGATGTTGAAGATGAACGGGAACAGGTAGCCGTCCCAGCCCACCACGTCGAACGGATGGTGGCGGTAGTGGTAGGCGGTGATCCGGCCGCGGACCTTGACCCAGATGACGAAGTCGCCTGCCTCGTCGTGCACGGCAACATCGTCGGGTACGCGTATGTCGCGTTGTGAATACGGCGCGTGCTCGAGCAGCTGACCCCAGTCGTTGCGGTAGCGCTTGGGCGGCACGATCTCCGAGGGCGACTCGACATACAGGATGCGGTGGTCCGACTTGGCGTCCTGGTTGAGCCGCCAGGTGGTGCCGATGGGAATCACGATGTAGTCGCCGGGGCCATAGCGCATCGGCCCGAAGTTACTCTCGAAGACGCCCTCGCCAGTGTGGACGAAGAGCATCTCGTCGGCCTCGCCGTTGCGGTAGAAGATGTTGGCTGCCAGGTTCTCCGTTGGCCGGACGATACCCATCAGGACGTCGCTGTTGAAAAACAGCGGCATCCGCCCCTCGACAACGTTGCCAGCCGCCGGCAGTCCGCCGGTCTTCACCAGCCGATGGCGATGAACGCCATCGTCGATTGCCTCCTTGTGCACCTCGCTGACGCGCTCGATCTGGTGCGTCTGCGTGGGTGGCACGCGGTGGTAAAGGAGGGACGATCGGCCGGTGAAGCCCTCCATGCCGAAGAGCTCCTCGGCGTAGAGCGAGCCATCGGGCGCGCGATGCTGCGTGTGGCGCGTGTGCGGGACGTTGCCGCGGCTTACGTAGAACACGCGCGCAAGCGTAGCGCGCCCGGTGGTCTAGGCGCTTGCGGTCGCGCCCCCCACGGCTCCAGCGCGACCGCGCCACACGAGCATCCCGATGATCACCGCGGCAGACGCGATCGCGAACAGGCGGACGGCTGTGACCAGCGACGAGTCCATACCCAGGAGAACGAGCAGGCGATCGATGTTGAGGAGGATGATGATCGCGCCCACGGCCGTGCCCAAGTCGCGGTCGTCGAACTTGCGGACGAGCCACGCGGCAACCGGCGCGGCGATCGAGCCGCCGACCAGCATCATCGCCACGATGTCCCAGCGGATGCCCGCCGCGCCCAGCGCGAGCAGGAAGCCCACGCTGGCCGCGATGGCGACGACGAACTCGGACATGCTGACAGTGCCGATGATCGTGCGCGGCTTGAGCCGCCCGCTCGCCATCAGGGTGGAGGTCACGACGGGACCCCAGCCACCCCCACCGGACGCGTCGAGGAAGCCGCCGGCGACGCCCAGCGGAGTGAGCATCCAGCGCCGGCTGCGGCGTGGCGCGGCGTTGAGCGGCTGGTCGTGCAGCACGGCGGGCGCCTGGCGGGTGCGGCGCGCGTGCAGAAAGCGGAAGACGATGACCGCACCAAGGACCAGCAGGACGACGCTCACCCAGGGCTTGGCAGCCTCAGTCGAGAGATTCGACAGCACGACCGCGCCAAGGAATGCGCCGACGCCGCCGGGGATGGCCAGCAGCGCCATGATCTTCATATCGACGTTGCCCAGGCGCCAGTGCGAAGCGCCCGATACGGCGGTCGTGCCGATCTCGGCAAGGTGGACGCTGGCCGATGCCAGGGCAGGGGTGAGCCCGACCGTGAGCAGCAGCGTCGTCGAAGAGACGCCGTAGCCCATGCCGAGCGAGCCGTCGATCAGCTGCGCCAGGAACCCTGCAAGCGCGATGCCGAGGAGCAGATACACCGTCGTGTGCCTCCGTGCGTGGGGACCGGGCTTACCCTGCTTGTGCGAGTAAGTCCATCAGATTAGTAGGGATACTAGCACAAGGACGTGACGGCGTGTCAAGACGGCGTTCTAGGGCCTCTGGATGATGGGCGCGGAGAGCTCGCCCAGGCGCTCGACCTTCAAGGTCACGCGATCACCGGGCTGGAGGTACCGACCGAAACCGGATTCGTCCTTGATCTCCAGCAGGCAGCCACCGCCCACGGTGCCCGAGCCGATGACGTCACCGGGCACGAGGCGCACGTCGGCGGAGGCACGCTCGATCATCGCCCCGAACGAGTGATGGATGGTGCCCAGGTTGCTGCGACTCAGGATCGTGCCATTGACCTCCGCCGTGCAGGCCAGGTCGTATGCCTTGCCTGATCGCTTGTCGGCCAGCTCGTCGGGCGTGACGAGCCACGGGCCAAATGTGGTGGCGAAGTCCTTGCCTTTGGCGGGGCCAAGCCGGACGGCGGTCTCGTCGCGCTGCAGGTCGCGGGCAGACCAGTCGTTCATGATCATGAACCCGCCGATCGCCTCCTCGCCGCGCGCCGCGTCGAGGTTCTGCGCAGGGGTGTCGATGAGCGCCGCGATCTCCATCTCGTAGTCGAGCTCGCTGGAGCCGCGCGGCGGCCAGACCGGCTGGTCCGGGCCGCGCACCTCGGACACGTTCGAGAAGTAGAAGATCGGCAGGCGGAACCACGCCTCCGGGATCTCCTGGCCGCGGCGCGACCAGATGGTGCCCACGTGCTTCTCGAAGGCGTAGAAGTCGCGCACGCTGGCCGGGCGCAGGATGGGCGGCCCGAAGCTGAGATCGGTGCCATCGAGAACCACGTCGTCGTCGGCCCCGCGCGGCTCGTAGACATCGAGCAGCGCGCCCAGGGCCGCGACCCTCAGGCCGCGCGCGAGGTGGTCGTCGAGCGTCGTCACGGGCTGGCGGAACAGGACCTCGTTGTGGGCGAGGCGCTCGTCGGCATTCACGGCGCGGCGTCGCGCGACCTCAAGGTCGAGCCATTGCCGGCCGGCCTCGTCGAGCGCGGCCATCAACCGGAACGACGCGCCAGCCGGCGCGTGCCGCTCGCGGGCGTGGGCGATCTTCATTTGCCGCCCAGCGCGCGCCACACGAGCGCGGCCGTCCGTGCCGGCCAGTCGGGGGCAATCGAGCCTGACAGGTGCGCAACGTAGGCCGCGCCAATTGCCACCCCGACCGCGCCCGCCACGTCGGCGTCGACATCAATCCTCTTCAGCGCCTGGGCGTGAACCAGGATGTCGGTCATGCGCTGCTGGCGCGGCGCCAGGACGTGTTCGCGATAGCAGTCGCGCGCATCCTCCGGCGTCTCGCGCTCGAGCATCGCCCCCGCCATCGCCAGGCCGGCCGTGGTGTCGTCCTGGACCCACGCCGCCAGCTCGTGCTCCAGATCGGCCCGCGGATCGTCCGATACGCAGACCGCATCGCTACCGCCCGCGATTCGGATCGCATCGGCGACGAGCCGCTCCTTGGTTGGCCAGCGGCGGTAGAGCGCCTGGCGCGTGGTACACGCCTCGTCGGCGATGGCCGAGATCGACAGTGCCGCGAAGCCGCGCTCAGCGAGGTGGCGATTGGTGATGCCGAGCACGCGCGCGTCGATCGTGTCGTCGCGCCGCCGACCGCGGCACGAGGCGGGGGTCTTCTCAATTACCATACGATGCTGTATTGTATTGCAAATAGCAGCGAAGGCAAGGCGCTTCGCGAACCTAGACGGGAACTAAGGACATGTCGGACTGGAACAACAAGATCATCGATGAGTTTCGCGCAAAGGGCGGCCGTGGCGTAGGGCCGTTTGGCGACGGGCTGCTGCTCCTGACGACGCGCGGCGCGCGTTCGGGCAAAGCGCACACGACGCCGCTCGCGTTTCACCGCGATCGCGGCCGCTACGTTGTGATCGCCTCGATGGGCGGCGCGCCGAAGCACCCTGCCTGGTACCACAACCTCCTGGCCAACCCGGAGGCCGAAGTCGAGGTTGGTACGGAGAAGTTCCGCGTCAACGCCACGCCTCAACCATCCGGTCCCGAGCGTGACCGGCTGTTCGCCCAGCAGGCGACGATCATGCCCGGCTTCTGGGAGTACGAGAAGAAGACGACGCGGATCATCCCCGCGGTCGTTCTCGAGCCGATCGAGCAAGCGGCCGCAGCCGCCTAACGGCCCTCGTCGCCGAGTCGAAGGACCGCGGCGCTAGGCTGGGCCGGGTGAAACGTTCGACGCGGCTTTCGGAGCTGCATCCCGCTCTGTTGCGTCTGCGCACGGCTCAGCTGGTGGCCGCCCGGCGGCTGGCGGACGGCATCAGGCGCCCGCACTTCGCGCGGGTGCAGCTGTCGTCCTCGCTGCCCGTGACACTGGTCAAGCATGAGTCGCGTCTACGCCGTCGCCTCGCGGGGCTGGACCCGCGCTACCAGGAAACGAAGATCGTCAATCTCGCACTCGCGGCGAGATCACTCGACGGGTTGCTGGTTCACCCGGGTGAGCTTTTCTCGTTCTGGGACCGCGTTGGCAACCCAACGGAGAGGCGTGGTTTCGCTCCCGGCCTGGTTCTGCGCCACGGCGAGGTAGGGATCGACGTTGGCGGTGGGCTGTGCCAGATGTCGAACCTGCTGTACTGGATGGCGCTCCACACCCCGCTGGCGGTGACCGAACAGCATCACCATGGCTTCGACCCATTTCCCGACGACGTTCGCGTGCAGCCGTTTGGATCGGGCGCGAGCGTCTTCTACAACTACGGCGATCTACGGTTGCTCAACACGACTGGCGCGACATTTCAGATATCGGTCCAGCTGACAGACACGTATCTGCTCGGGGCGATCAGGAGTGATCGCGAGCTGCCCACGCAACATGAGGTCGAAGAGCGCGGCCATCGTTTCCGGCGCGCGGAAGACGGACGCGTCTACCGCGAAAACGAGCTATGGCAGACCGTGATTGACCGAGCAACGGGCGCGCATCTCGTCTCTCGGCTCATCACCCGCAACCACGCCCTGGTCAAATACCCGGTTCCGGACAACCTGATTGAGGCCTAGTGGCAGGCGGCTGAGTCCGTATCGGTAAAGGGATTGCTGCTCGTCGTGGCGCTTAGAGCCGATCCTCTTGTTCGTCCTGCTGATCGAGTGTCGGCCTTGGCGAATGTGTGGCAGCGGGCGCTGGGGCGGCCTCGACAGGCTCCGGGGGTAGCGGTGCGCGGATGTAGCCCAGCGCTCGCCACGCGATCCAGACCGACAACAGCACGATCAGGAAGCCGTTGACCGGATGTATGGCGGCGATCGTCGGCTGATCGGCGCGCATGATCACGAGGACCGACTGGAGGGCCATCAACCCGAGCAGCAGTGCGCTGGTACCGATCATCCGGCCGCCAAGCTTGCCGGCGAATGCGAGTACCAGCTGGACGAGGGCGATGATCCCGATCAGGTAGCCGAAGTTCCGGTGCATCTCGAACGTCGAGTCGACTACGAATAGGGCCAGACCGGCGAGGTAGATCTGGACAATCGCCAGTCCAGCCAGTAGCCAGGCCAGCAGCGCAAAGCCGATGCGTGCCCAGCGGACATTCGACATCTACAGGTTCCCTCTCAATGCCTGCTCCCTCTCGATGGCCTCGAAGAGCGCCTTGAAGTTGCCCACGCCAAAGCCGCGTGAGCCGTGGCGCTCGATGATCTCGAAGAAGAAGGTCGGCCGATCCTGGACGGGCCGCGTGAAAATCTGCAGCAGGTAGCCCTCTTCGTCGCGGTCGGCCTCGATGCCCAGCTCCTCGAGCACATCGATCGGCACGCCCACATCGCCAACTCGATCGGGCAGTGCGGCGTAGTACTCGTGCGGCATGCCCAGGAACTCGACGCCGCTCTCGCGCAACGCGCGCACGGTGCCGACGATGTCCTCTGTGCGCAGGGCGACGTGCTGCGTGCCGGCGTCGAGATACCAGTCGAGGAACTCCTGGATCTGGCTCTTCTTCTTGCCGCTGGCGGGCTCGTTGATGGGGAACTTGATGCGCCCGTTGCCGTTGGTCATGACCTTGCTCATCAGCGCCGAGTACTCGGTGTGGATGACCTTGTCGTCGTAGTGGATGAGCTGGCTGAAGCCAAAGGTATCGCGGTAGTAATCGACGTACTTGTTCATGTCGCCCAGCTCGACATTGCCGACGCAGTGGTCGACCTCGAGCAGGCTCAGGCCCGTCGCCGCGCGCGCAGGCTTCTTGACCTTGCGGTAGCCCGGCGCGAAGGCGCCGTGGTAGTCGGACCGGTCGACGAATGAGTGGATGACCTCGCCGTAGGTGTGCACGGCTGACCGGCGCAGCGTGCCGTCGTCATCCGATGACTCGGCGTACTCCAGGTAGGACTTGGCGCCGCGCTTGGTCGTCTCCGTCCAGGCCGACTTGACGTCGTCGACTGCGAAGGCGATGTCGTGCACGCCGTCGCCATGCTTGCGCACGTGCTCGGCGATCTCGCCGTCCGGGGTGAGCGGCGCGGTGAACACGAAGCGGATGTCGTTCTGGACCATGACGTACGACGCGCGGTCGCGGATCTTGGTCTCGAGGCCGGCGTAGGCGACGTTGGTGAAGCCCCACAGGGCACGGTAGTACGCCGCCGCCTGGCGGGCGTTGCCCACCCAGAACTCGACGTAATCGATGCCCTTGATCGGCAGGAAGTCCTGCGCCTGGGCGTAAGCGTCCTTGTTGATGTGCGCCCCGGCCTGGTTGGCCGCTCCGCGCGTGAGCGTGTCCGTCATGGGTTCGCAGCCTCCGTGTGCTTGGGCTGGCTATCGTACCCCCGTGGCGACTGGAATCCAGCGTGCGCGGGGCGCGCCCAAACGGGGTGCGCGGCGCCTGGCCGAGCTCGAGTTCCTGGCCGAGGTCGCGCGCCTGGTCGGCTCTGCCCGCACGTGGGACGAGCTCATGGGCACGATCGTCGACCGCGCAACGGCTGCGGCGCAGGCCGAGGTGTGCTCGCTGTACCTGCTCGATCGCGACGGCCTGGGCGTGACCCTGGCCGCCACGAACGGACTGGATCCCGAGCAGATCGGGCTGGCGCGGCTGCCACTCGGCGTGGGCATCACCGGCATCGTCGCCCAGACGCGCGAACCCCAGACAGCGCTCGACGTCCACGCCGACGAGCGCTTCCACTGGATCCGCGGCGTGGACCAGGACAAGTTCACCTCCATGTGCAGCGTGCCCTTGATCTGGAACGACCAGGTCGTGGGCGTGCTCAACGTCCAGACCGAGCGGCGGCGGCGCTTCACCCGCCAGGACGTGGCCTTTCTCGAGGCGCTCGCCGGCTTGCTGGCTGGAATAGTCGAGCGCAACCGGCTCCAGCGCGAGGCGGAGGCGCAGCTCGAGTCCCTGCGGGCCATCGATGAGGCGCGGGCGCACCTTGTCGCGGTCGTCACCCACGCGCTGCGCACGCCGCTCGCGGTCGTGCGTGCCTACGTCGAGCTGCTCGGTGGCGCGACCAAGCGCATGGCCGGCCGCGATGAAGCGAGCGAGGCGTCCGCCTGGGAGCGCAGCGCGCTGGAGCAGGTCGATCGGCTCGACCAGACCGTGGATTCCATCCTGGCCAGCCTGCGCGTCCTGACCCCGGATTCCGGGCCGGTGGTCGCGCTCGACGTGGCCAGCGTCGTCGATGACATGGCACGCGAGATGGCGCCCATGTTCCGCCGCCAGAAGCTCGCCGCGTCCTTTGTTGAGCGCCCGCTGCGGGCGTACGCGTCAGTCGATCAGCTCAAGCGGCTGCTCGGTTATCTGCTCGAGAACGCGGCCAAGTACGCGCCCGCCGAGGGCACGATCGATATCTACGGCTGGCGCAAGGACGGCCGGACGTATCTCGCCATCACCGACGACGGGCCGGGCATTCCGGCGGAGTGGCGCGAGCGCATCTTCGAGCCATTCGTGCGCCTGGACGATTCACCGCGTGGCAGCGGGATCGGCCTGTTCGCGGCGCGACACCTGGCGCGCTCGATGGGCGGCGAGCTGCTGGCTGAGGACCGCGCCCCCAAGGGCAGCCAGTTCGTGCTCGAGCTGCCCGCCGCGCGGTAGCATCCCGCGCGCCAGGGGCCAGCCCTAAGAGGTCAGCTCGGGATGTCCGGGCCGCGCCACCAGCCGATGAAGGCGAAGGCGCCGACTACCAAGATGGAAATGACAGCAATCTCGATCATGTGAACCTGCCCTGGCGGCCCGGCCGCCACGGGTACCGGCCGTCAGGCCGCGGCCGAATCCAGCGCCGACTGACCGTCGGCCACGCTGCTCGCCAACGGCCGGCCGGCGTGGTCATGGAGCGCGTCGACGCACGCCGTGCGGCAGCCGCGCGCATCGTGGCCCGACTTCAGCGACGGGAAGTGGCGGTAGGCGCCATCGAGCAGGCCCGTCAGCCCGACGAGGCGGCAGCCACACGCGGCACACGTGACCGGTCCGGCCGACTCACGCGAAGAAAACTGGCTCACCGAGTAATCGCTCATTGACCCACGCTACTTACCGGCGGTGCCCCGGTCAGCGGCGGCGCGGTATCCCTTTTGTTGCATTCCGGTTGCGAGCCCGCTGGTATCGTGCGCCGGCCTTGATCGCGCGCTCCCTTTCACGACTCTCGCCCTACGGGCGCGAGCTGCCGGCCGAGTTCTGGTTCCTGTGGCTGGGCACGGTCATCAACCGCCTCGGCGGCTTCGCCGTGCCCTTCCTGATGCTCTACCTGACAGCGAAGCGGCAGATGGATCCTGCGAGCGCAGCACTGTTCGTGTCGGTGCTGGGTGCCGGCTCCTTCGTCGCCCAGCTCGTGGGTGGCGAGGTGGCCGATCGTTTCGGTCGGAGGCCCGTGCTCCTGTTCTCTCTGTTCGCGGCACCGGTCGCGATGCTGAGCCTGGGCGTCGTCCGCGAGCCGTGGCTCATCGCGGTCGCGATGTTCGCGCTGGGCTTCCTGACCGATCTCTTCCGTCCGGCCATGAGCGCGGCGGTCGTCGATCTCGTCCCCGCCAATCGCCGCACGCGGGCGTTCGGCTACATCTACTGGGCGATCAACCTGGGCGCCGCGGCCGCACCCATCGTCGCGGGCCTCATGGCCAACTACGACTACTTCCTGCTGTTCCTGGGCGACGCGGTGACGACGGCCGTATTCGGCGTGATCGTCTTTCTGCGGGTGCCGGAGACCCAGTCGGCCGATCACGCGCGCGACGCCCGCGCTGCCAATACCCGCGGCCGGGCGGGGCAGGCTCTGCGCGACCCGATGCTGCTCTTCTTCTTCGTCCTGTCGCTGGCGGTTGGGGTCATGTACTCACAGTCGCACGTGACGCTGCCGCTGGACATGGCCGCGGCCGGCCTGCCGCCGTCGGATTACGGGCTGGCCATCGCGGTCAACGGCGCGCTGATCGTGCTCATTACCCTCCAGGTGACGCGCTTCCTCGAGCGCTTTCCGCGGTATCTCGTCATGGCCCTGGCGGCGTTGCTGCTGGGGGTGGGCTTCGGGCTGACGGAGCTCGCGTCGACATTGCCGCTGTACGCCCTGACGGTGGTGATCTGGACGCTCGGCGAGGTCATCGGCGCGGCTGTGGCGCCCGTGATCGTCAGTGAGATGTCACCCGCTCCGCTGCGTGGCCTGTACCAGGGGATCTGGGGCGCGTCGTGGGGGCTGTCGTTCTTCATCGGTCCGGCGCTCGGCGGTTTCGTGCTGCACAACTACGGCTCCGGCATGTTGTGGGGCGGGGTGTTCGTGCTCGGGATCGTGGTGAGCTTCGGCTATCTGGTGATGTCGATCCCCGCCCGGCGGCGCGCCCAGCAGGTCGCTCAGGCGTCCAGCCGGTAGCCCACCGCCCGGACCGCGGTCGGCGCGGGCGCACCCAGGCGGGCGAGCTTGTCGCGCAGCCGGGCGAGGTGCGGTTTCAGCCACAAAGGGTCGGGGTCGCGTACATCCGGCCAGCCCGCGGCCAGGAGCTGGGCGTGCGAGCGCAGCTCGCCGATGTGGGTGACGAGCGACTCCAAAAGCCGGAACTCGATGGCCGTCGCGGGCACGACCTGGCCGCGCCATGCGATCTCGTGGCGCCGCGCGTCGACCGCCCAGCCGCTGCCCGTGGCGGCCCGCCCGCGCCTTCGAACCGCCGCCCGGATGCGGGCCAGCTTCTCGTCGTTGGGCATGGACTTACGGATGTAGTCGTCGGCGCCCAGGTCGAGCAGCTCGGCTGGGGCAGCGGGGTCGCGCTCGCCGCTCACGATCAGGATGGGCACATCCGACTCGGCGCGGATCTGGCGCGCGACGGCGGCGCCATCCATGTCGGGCATCGCGAGGTCCAGCAGCACGGCGTCGACTCGCTCTGCCCGGAAACGACGCAGTGCCTCCTCGCCGTTGTACGCGGCCACGATGTGATGCCCCGCCTTGCCCAGCACTGCGCCCAGCGCGCCGACCCACGCCGGCTCGTCGTCAACGACAAGCAGCGTCAGAGAGTCAGTTGGCACGGTTTCGCTCGACGGCATCGTCGAGCTCCGCAATAGCTAGCGCCATCGCGGCCTCTGGGCTCAACTTTCGTCCCTCGTCCCACTCCCGTGCGAACGTAGCCTCGTCGAGGGCCGCGTGGATCAATGAGATCGTCTTCTGGTTCTCTGTCGCGACCCAGATCTCACGTGCGCCGATTTCCTCGTGGCGGAACTCGGCGTGAGAAATCAGTCGCGCCGCGACGGTCGGGCGACCCAGCAAGCTGAGGACCCTGGCCACGCCGCTCAAGCGCGAGGTGACCAGCAGCGGATCGGCCGCGCCGGCCACGATCTGCAGGGTTTGACGAGCAAGAAGTGCCGCCTCCAGCGGCCGTCCATCGTCGATTGCGTACTCCGCCAACGCACCAAGACCGTGTGCCTCGAGGTCGGCATCGCCGATTTCGCGAGCACGACGCAGGGTTTCTTCGTAGAGCGGTCGCGCCCGGGCGTTGTCACCGGGCTTGAAATAGCTGAACGCGAGGGTCCTCGTCGCCCACGCAGCCGCGACATCGTCACCCACCTCCCCCAGTAAGTCGACGCTCTCGCGGAGTATGTCCTGCGCCGCGACGTAATTGCCGTCTTCAACCCACAGGTAACCCAGGCCCCACATCGCGATTGCAGTCCCGCGCTTATCTCCAAATTGGCGGTGCAGGGCCAGCGCTTCTTCCTGCCACTTGACGGCCGTCTGCTGGTGGCCGGATTTGGTGGCAATCATGGAAGCAGCGTCGAGCGCCTTGGCCCGAGCGGGCGTCGGCCGAGTATCTGCCTCAAGCAAGCGCGTGTAACGGAGCAGCGCCTCGGGGTGGTGGGCCCGTTGGTCCCAGAACTCAGCAATGGCGCCGGAGAGCCTCATTGCCGACTCGATTTCCGAGGTCGCCTCGAAATGGTCAAGCGCCGATCTGATGTTCTCGTGGTCGCGCTGGATCAGGTCGTGCCACCGGTCTGATCCCGGGCCGACAAGGGCGGATTCGACTTCCTCGGCCAGCGCAAGATAGTGAACGGCATGGCTGCGACGCATCGTTTCGGCCATCCCGGACTCGTCGAGCCGCTCAGCCGCGAACTCGCGGATCGTCTCGAGCATCCAGAAGCGGCCGTTCGAATGGCGGACAAGGCTCTTGTCAACGAGCGATTGGAGCGTGTCGACATCAGCTTCGATCACCTCCTCCGCGGCTTCGAGCGCGCAGCCGCCGCGGAAGACGGCGAGGCGGGCAAACAGCGCCTGCTCCTCCGCGTTCAGGAGGTCGTGGCTCCATTCGATCGTGGCGCGCAGCGTCTGCTGGCGCGCGTCGGCATCACGGCCGCCCTTCAACAGGTCCAACCGCTGGCCGAGCCGCTCCAGCATCTGCGCCGGCGAGAGGACGCTCGCGCGCGCCGCGGCGAGCTCAACCGCGAGCGGCAGGTTGTCCAGCCGCCGGCAAAGCTCGGCAACGTCGCCGTCGTCGGCGATTCCCGTGCGAGCGGTGAACAGCTCGACGGCCTCTGGCTCGGCGAGCGGGGGAACGGCGTACTCGACCTCGCCCGCGACGCGCAGCCGCTCGCGACTCGTGACGAGCAGCCGCAGGTTGGCGCACGCCTGCAGCAGCTCGGCCAGTTCCGGCGCCGCATCGACGACCTGCTCGAAGTTGTCGAGCAGCAGCAACATCTCGCTCGCACCCACGTGCTCGGCGACCGACCCTTTGGCGCCCAGGGTCTGGCCGACCTCGCTCATGACCAAAGCCGGGTCGGTCAAGCTGGCCAGCGGCACCCAGAACACGCCGTTGCGGTTGTGGGACACGAGCTCGGACGCGGACTCGATTGCGAGGCGTGTCTTGCCCATCCCGCCTGGTCCGGTCAGGGTCAGCAGTCGCGCGCCGTTCTGCAGGCGGGCGGTCACCTCGGCGACCTCGCGTGTCCTGCCCACCAGCGGGCTCGCCGGCCGCGGCAGGTTCGTATTGGAGATCGTCCGCAAAGGTGGGTATCGGTCATGGCCGAGCTGGTAGATCGCCAGCGGGCTGTCGAAGTCCTTCAGTCGGTGCTGGCCGAGGTCCAGGACGTCGTAGGCGATCAGTCCACGGGTGGCGCTGGACATGAGCACCTGACCGCCATGGCCTGCCGCTGCGACGCGAGCTCCCAGGTGAACATCACTGCCGATATACCCGCCGTCGGACACTCGGGCCGTCCCGGTGTGCAGGCCCATGCGGACTCGAACGCGGTGGTCGGCCAGACCACGCTGTGCCTCACCAGCGGCCGTCACCGCGGCGCTTGCTTCGGGGAAGGCGACGAAGAACGCATCGCCCTGGGTGTCGACTTCGACGCCCCCGTGGCGCGCGATGGCGTCGCGCACGATTCGGCGGTGTCCGGCGAGCGCCTCGGCGTATGCCTCGGCACCCAGCTCATCGAGCAGGCGCGTCGAGCCCTCGATGTCGGTGAAGAGAAAGGTGACGGTTCCTGTCGGCAGCTCAGGCATCGCACCGCCAAGTATCAGTCCGGGCGCTCCTCGCGGCAGCGGTTGACGAGCCGCCCGACATGCTCGATGTCGATCACCACCTCGTCGCCATCCCTGAGCATGCGCTTGGGGTCACGGAACCAGCCGACGCCCGACGGCGTGCCGGTCGCGATCACGTCGCCCGGCTCCAGGGTGAACGCCTGCGAGCAGAAGCTCACCAGGGCCGCGACGCCGAAGATCATCTCCGCGGTCGAGGCGTCCTGCATGACCTCGCCGTTGACAAGGCAGCGGACACGCAGCGCCTGCGGATCGGCGATCTCGTCGGCCGTGACCAGCCACGGACCCATTGGGCAGAACGTGTCGAGCGACTTGGCGCGCACGAACTGCTTGTCGCTGTACTGAAGATCGCGCGCGCTCACATCGTTCAGGCAGGTGTAGCCGGCCACATAGGCGAGGGCCTCCGATTCATCGGTCCGCCGACACGTCCGACCGATGACCACTGCCAGCTCCGCCTCGAAATCCACCGCCTGCGTGAGCTCCGGTGACCAGCGGATCTCGGCGCCCTGGCCAATGACCGACGTGGGCAGCTTCGCGAAGAGGACGGGGTGGTCGGGCGCGGCCCGGTTGCCCTCCGCGGCGTGGGTGGCGTAGTTCACACCGGCCGCGACGATCTTGCCCGGTCGCGGAACGGGTGCCAGCAACTCCACCGCATTGACGGCGGCGGTCTCCGGCTGATCGGCAGCGCGGTAAGCGGCCTGGAGCACGCCGAGCGCATCGGGCCAGGCCGCCAGCAGATCGGCCATCGTGCCCGGGACCCCGTGGCCAAGCGAAGCCGTCGCAACCACCGACTCGCCCTCGACGATGCCCAGTCGCGCGTCACGGCCGGGCTCGCCGGCGAACGCCGACGGTGTGCGATACGAGACGAGCTTCACGCCGTGCGCCTCTGCTGTCCGGTCTGAGCCACGATCACGCCAATGATGACCATGATGCCGCCCAGGATCTGGACGGGCGTCAGCGTCTCGTGCAGGAGCAGTGCCGCGAGCGCGATCGTGTACACCGGCTCGACGGTGCTGACCAGCGACGCCTGCGCGGCGCCGATTCGTCGCGCACCGGCGTAGAAGGCCTGCATCGCCACTGCAGTTGCCAGCAGGCCAATGCCGAACAGGGCCCACCAGGCGTCCATCGGCACGTCGGCCGGCAGGACCGGCCGCCCGAAGATCACCGCCGCAGCCGTCCAGCCCACGGCGGTCGCGGACAGCATGATGGCCGCCGTCGGCGCCGAATCGGTGGGCTCAGCGGAGGCCGTCGTCTCCGAGTCATACGGTGGCGCGGTCTGCGCGTCGTCGCTCTCGCGGCGCTCGCCGGACATGCGCGCGGCAAGGACGATCCAGACCGCGTAGATGAGTGGCGAGCCGATCATGACGATCAGACCCAGCAGGGGCGGTGCGTGGTCAGGGTTGATGCCACCCAGCGCCAGTGCGATGCCCACCGTGGCCAGCGCGAGGGCGCCCCAGGCCCGGCGTCCCTGGAGCCGGCGCGCGAAGCGGATCGAGATGACCGCGACGACGGTCGGGTAGATGTAGACGATCAGCGCTGCGAGCGATGCGTCGACCGTCTCGAGCCCGGCGTAGTACGTGCCGGTGTTGCCCATGTAGAAGATGCCCAGCGCGAGCAGCACGAGGACCCGGCGGCGCGACAGCGAACGCAAGGCGCGGCGCTGGCTCGGCCAGAGCAGGAGCCAGCCCCACGACAGCAGCGCGGCGAAGACGAAGCGCCACGACAGCAACGTCATCCAGTCGACCCCGTTGGGGTAGATGCCCAGCTTCGCGAACAGCGCACCCGAGCCAAAGCCGGCGGCCGACACGACGACCAGCGCGATGCCGACGAGCCGAGTTCGGTCCATGAGCGTCCGAGGGTAGACTGCGGCCCGTGAACGTGCGGGTGGTTGCCGACGACCTGATCTGGGCGTCGCGCCTGGATGCGGCCGTGAAGCGCGCCGGGGCGCAGCCCGTGCGCGACGGTGGAGACGCGGTCATCGTCGATCTGAATGGGCGCGGGTATGACGGTATCGCCGCGGTCGCAGCGGCCGTAGAGAGCGGGCGGACGGTGATCGCGGTCGGGCAGCACGATGACCCTGCAACCCGCAAGCGCGCGCTGACCGCCGGAGCGCGACGCGTCTTTTCCTACAGCAAGATGTTCAGCGACGGCCCGCAGGTCGTGGCCGACCTGGTAGCCGGGCGCTTCGACGCGCCTGGCGTTTCGGCATGAGCACTCATTCGATCCCCGCGGAGCGCTACGCCGCGCGGCTGGCGCGCGCCCAGGCAGCGCTGCCCGGCGAGGACGCGTACGCGCTGCTGATCGGCGTCGGCGCGGACCTGCAGTACCTGACCGGCTACGGCGCGCACGAGCTCGAGCGCCTGACCATGCTCGTCGTGCCTGCAATGGGACGGGCCACGCTGATCGCGCCCCGTCTCGAGCTGGCTCCGGCCCAGGCCTGCACCGCCGCGCAGGCCGGCCTGATCGACCTCGCGCCGTGGGAGGAGACCGACGATCCCTTCGCCATCGTTGCCGCGCGGCTCGAGGCGAGCGACAGCCGGCCGGAGATCCAGCTGGGTGCGCTGGGCGGCGCGTGGGGCCGCTTGGGAGGGCTGCTCGTTTCGGATCGACTGTGGGCGACCTTCCTGCTCCGACTCCAGGCGACGCTGCCCGACGCCGCATTCGGACTGGCTTCGACGGTCCTCGCTCCGCTTCGTGCGACCAAGGACGCCGAGGAGATCGAGCTCCTGCGCACGGCGGCGCTCGCCGCCGATCGCGTGGTGGAGCAGATCGCGGCTGGGCGGTTAGTCGGCCGGACGGAGGCAGACGTGTCCAAGGAAGTGCTCGATCGGCTCGTCAAGGAGGGTCACGACGAGGGCTCGTTCGCGATCGTGGCGAGCGGCCCCAACTCGGCCTCGCCCCACCACGGTCCCGGGCCACGGGTGATCGAGGCGGGTGAGCCGATCGTGCTCGACATCGGCGG
>DATBRX010000121.1:0-4858 GCA_036560085.1 Candidatus Limnocylindrales bacterium | reverse complement strand
CCGCTCGAGCGCAGCAGCCGGATCATGTCGCCGTAGCCCAGGTGGAACTCGACGCTGTCCTCCTCGGGCCATTCGAAGCGGTACATGCCGAAGTAGTCGCGGATGAGCCGATCGGTCGACGGCCCTTCCGCGTCCGTGTCGGGCACGGTCAGCATGAAGAACACGCCGTTGCCCAGGAAGATGAGCTGACCGCCGGGTCGGAGGACGCGCGCCGCCTCCGGGATCCACTTGTAGGGATCGGCCCAGATCGCAGCGCCGTATTCGCTGACCGCCAGGTCGAAGCTCGCGTCCGGGAAGGGCACGCTCTCCGCGTTGCCGTGCAGCAGCGGAAACTCAAGGCCGAACTCCTGCTGGAAGGCCCGCGCCGTCTCCAGCTGCTTCGCTGAGTTGTCGATGCCCACTGGGCGCGCACCCCGGCGCGCCAGCCAGGCGGACACGTAGGCCGTGCCACAGCCGAGCTCGATGACATCCTTGCCCGCGAGATCGGCGGGCAGCAGCTTCGCCTCCGACTCCGGGATCTGCCAGACGCCCCAATGCGGCTCGGCCTGCTGCCAGTTGCGCCGGCCCGGCGCGACCCAGTCGTCGGCCATCGCATCCCAGTACGCGCGGTTGCGAGCGACGTGCTCGGGCAGGTCGGCCATGTCACCGCGCTCCCGCGGAGGTGACCGATTTGGACGCGGCGTCGACTGCCGCGGCCGCAGCCTCACGCAAGGGCCTGCCCGCGGCCAGATGGGCAGCCAGTGCACCGACGAACGCGTCGCCGGCGCCGGTGGTGTCGACCACCTCCACGGTGGGAGCGGGCAGGAGGTATGTCTCCGGCGAGCCGCCTGGTTCGTGAAGCAGGGCGCCGCCGGCGCCCAGCGTGATGATGACCGGCGCGCCCGTCTGTCCCGCCAGCGCTACCGCGGCGGCGCGCGGATCGCTCAGCCCGGTCAGGGTCGCGGCCTCACCTTTATTGGGCAGCACGATAGGCGACATCGCCAGAAGCGGCCGTGGCAGAGCGCGCGCCGGCGCCGGGTTGACCAGGAGGCGCATCTCGCGCGCGGCCGCATACCGGCCGGCGGCCACGATCACCTCATCGCCAAGTTCGAAGCTCAGCACCGCGACGCTGCCCGCGCGGGGTTCGTAGCCGGCCAGCGCCGTGTCGACGGCCGCTGCTCCGAGGGCTGCGTTGGCGCCCGGTGCCACCACGATCTGGTTGGCGCCGCGCTCGTCGACCGCGATGAGCGCCAGGCCGGTCGATTCACCGCTCATCACCGCAACGCGGTTGACGTCGACGCCCTCACTTACCACGTCGGCGAGCGCACCGCGTCCGTACTCGTCGTCGCCCACGGCGCCCACCATGGTCACGGTCGCGCCGGCGCGTGCTGCGGCGACGGCCTGGTTGGCGCCCTTGCCACCCTGGTGCCGCGCGAACACGCCGCCCGTCACCGTCTGGCCGGGCGCGGGCAGCTGCGCCGCGCGGACCACGAGATCGACATTGATCGAGCCCACGATGAGGACCTCGCCCGACTGTGCCATCAGCCTGCGTAGTAGAGGTTCACGATGACCTGCGTCGAGGGGTCGTCAGCGACGCGGAACTCGATTGCATTCCAACCGGGACTGAGCTCGACCGCGAGCGTCCAGCGGCCCGCTTCGTCCGCAATCACGTGGTCATCGAACCAGAACTGCTTGACGCGGGTGATGGTGGCGCCGGGCTGGGTCAAACCGCTGACGTTGACGACGCGATCCACGGTTGAGCCCTCGGCGGGCTCGAGGATGATCAACCCGGCCGATGGCGCAGTGGGCGCAGGCGTCGGCGCAGGCGTCGACGCGGGCGTGGGTGTCGGAGTTGGTGTCGGGCTGGGCGTAGCCGTCGGGGAGGGGGTTGGCGAAGGCGTGGGTGTCGGCGTCGGGGTGCGCGTCGGCTCGGCTGAATAGGTCGGCTTCAAGGTCGGCGTCCCGGATGCGTTCGCAACCATCGTCGGCGACGAACTGGGGTCAGCGGGCGGGCCGCCGCCGAAGAAGTTGGCGATTACGACCAGGACGATGACCATCAGCGCGGCCACGCCCACAAGCGCCAGCCAGTCCTGGCGTACCGTCGACGGCCGCGGCCGGGTCAGATCAGAGCGCCGAACGACCCCGGTGTGGCGCTGCTCGGGTGGAGGTGCGCCGTCGCGTTCGGCCATGGGCTGGCAGGATACAGTCGGTACGAGAAGCAAGCTCATGGGCAACCGGGGGCGCAGGAGGGTTCGACTTGGCCGATCGCGAGGTGCTGCCGTACGGCTCGTGGCCGTCGCCGATCACCGTGGACATGGCTGTCTCGTCGAGCCTGACGCTGCGTGAGCCGCGTTTCGACGGTGGCGACCTGTACTGGACGGAGGGCCGGCCGCAGGAGCGCGGGCGCCAGGTGATCGTGCGCTGGAACGAGCGCGACGGCGCGGTCGACGTGACGCCCCCGGAATTCAACGCGCGCACGATGGCGCACGAGTACGGCGGCGGCTGGTACGCCGTCGCCGACGGTACGGTCTACTTCGCCAACCTCGCCGACGGGCGCATCTATCGCCAGCCGCGCGGCGAAGCGCCGGTCGCGCTGACCGCGGATGGCCCGTACCGCTACGGCGACCTGACCTTTGATCGCGCGCGCGCCCGGCTGCTGTGCGTGCGCGAGGACATGACGCGCGCGCTGGCGGCTGGGGCGGACGCTCACACGGCAGGCGCGGGCGGGCGCATACCGGAGCCGGAGGACGCCCTGGTTGCCATCGATCCGGCCAGCGGCGCGACCACCGTGCTCGCCCAGGGATACGACTTCTACAACACGCCGCGTCCCAGCCCCGACGGCACGCGCCTGGCCTGGCTGTCGTGGCGCCACCCGAACATGCCGTGGGACTCGACCGAGTTGTGGGTCGCCCACCTCGACGCGGCCGGGCTGCCGGTCGATCCGCAGCTGATCGCCGGCGGGCCCGATGAATCGGTCATTCAGCCGGAATGGGCGCCCGATGGCGCGCTCGTCTTCATTTCCGATCGATCGGGCTGGTGGAACCTCTACCGCTGGACCGGCGCCGGCCGCGCAGACGAGATCCGGCCGATTGCCCCCATGGACGCCGAGTTCGGTGGGCCGCTGTGGGTCTTTGGGTTGTCGTGGTATGGCCTCGCCGACGACGGAACGATCGTGGCCATGGTGCGCCGCGCCGGCACGGACGAGCTGTGGCGGTTCCCCGTCAGGGGCGCGGCGGCGCGCATCGATTTGCCGTTCGCCACCGTGGGACTGGTCCAGGTGAACGGCCGGCGCGTCGCGTTCGAGGCCGCTGGTTCCACCGAGCCGCTCAGCGTTGTGCTGCTCGACCTCGATTCCGGGGAGCCGCTCATCCTGCGCCGGTCGTTCGAGCTCGCCGTTGATCCGGCGTACGTGTCAATGCCCGAGGAGATCACCTTCCCGACGAGCGACGGCGACGTCGCCCATGCCTGGTATTACCCGCCAACGAATCCAGGCGTGGCCGGCCCGCCAGACGCACGACCGCCACTCGTCGTCCACAACCATGGCGGCCCGACGTCCCTCGCGCCGGCGATGCTCGATCTGGACAAGCAGTTCTTCACCAGCCGCGGCTTCGCGGTTGTCGACGTCAACTACCGCGGCTCCAACGGCTACGGCCGCGAGTACATGCGCAAGCTCTATGGCACGTGGGGCATCTATGACGTCGACGACTGCATCAATGCCGCGCGCTACCTGGCGCAACGCACAGATGTCGACCCGGCGCGCATGGCCATCCGCGGCGGCAGTGCCGGCGGTTACACCACGCTGTGCGCGCTCGCGTTCCACGACGTCTTCGCCGCCGGCGCCTCCTACTTCGGCGTGGGTGACATCGAGGCGCTCGCGCGCGAGACGCACAAGTTCGAGTCACGCTACATGGACCAGCTCGTCGGGCCCTACCCGGAGGCCATGGCGCTCTACCACGAGCGGTCGCCCATTTACCACGTCGAGGGCTTCAGCAAGCCGCTGCTCGTGCTCCAGGGCCGTGACGATATGGTCGTGCCGGAGGCGCAGTCCGAGCAGATCGTCGCTGCCCTGAAGGAGCGGCGCATCCCGCACGCCTACCTGGCATTCGAGGGCGAGGGCCATGGCTTCCGCCAGGCGGCCAACATCCGCCGCTCCCTCGAGGCGGAGGCGTCGTTCTATGCGCAGGTCTTCGGCTTCATCCTGGCCGACGACTTCGCGCCGCTGAAGATCGAGTTCCTTTCCTAGCCTGATGGCCACGGCCGATCAGCCCAGCGTCCTCATCGTGGGCGGCTTCGCGACCGTGCCGCCCAACTACTGGCCGCTGCGCCGCCGGCTGCTCGCCCGGGGCGCGGCGCGGGTCGACATCGCGCCGCTGTGGACGCCCGACTGGGTGCTCGGAGCACTGCTTGGCTTCGGGTCGGTCATGCTCCGCACCGGCCGCGCCATCGGCAGGACGTGGCGTGACGGCGGCCGCAAGCCGGTCATCGTCGTGGGCCACTCGGCGGGCGGGATCGCCGCGCGCCTGGCCATGGCCGACAAGCCGTTCAACGGCCGCATCGCCGACGTGTCTGAGGCCGTGGGCTGCCTCGTGACCCTGGGCACGCCGCATGGCCTCTACCGCCTGACCAACCGTTATCGGCACGCAGGTCACGCGGCCACGGAGTTCCTCGACCGGGCCACGCCGGGTGCCTATTTCGCGCCGCGGACCTCATACCTGAGCGTCGGCGGCCGCACTCCGGGCGCCGAGTTCCCAGGGCTTGCCGGGGACCTCGCCAACGAGCTCTTCGGCGTCGCCGTGGGCAAGGAGACGCAGGCGCCGGGCGACGGGATCGTGCCCTTCTCGGCGGTCCACCTCGATGGCGCCACGCAACTGACTTACGA
>DATBRX010000120.1:0-3341 GCA_036560085.1 Candidatus Limnocylindrales bacterium | reverse complement strand
GATTCGCGGATTGGCCGGCCGCGCCAGGTGTACACCGGCGCGCGCGAGCGGAAGTACCTGCCTCTCGATCAGCGCTAGCGGAGCCGCGCGGCAAAGCTGGCGCGCGCTGCCGCGCGGGCGGAGCGCCCGGTTCGCTGGCTCCTCCCGTCAAACGCAGGACTGGCATGCGCGGAATCAACCGCGTGCTCCCATTGGGCGCTCATTCGGCATCAGGCGCAGGACTGGTTGGGCGGCTGACGGGAAGCTCCGGAGACCGTGCAGACCGTTTCTGCATTTGGTGGAAGCCGCTGCTCTTGGGTAGCCTCCGCGGGTGACTGAGCGCAGACCCAACTTCTTCCAGGTCGGGGCGATGAAGGCCGGCACGACCTCGATGCACAACTACCTGGGCCAGCACCCGGACATCTACATGTCGCCTCGTAAGGAGCCGCGCTGGTCAAGCCTCGTGCCGGATCTCGATTCGGGCGGCGAGGCGGACGCGCGCTACTTCACCCGCGACCGTGATGAATACCTGGGCCACTTCAGTGGGGCGGGCGACGAGAAGGTGGTCGGCGAGTCGTCACACGTCTACCTGCCCTCGACGCAGGCCGCGCGGCTGATCCATGAGTTTGCGCCCGACGCGCGGATACTGATCATGCTGCGTGACCCCGTGACGTCGATCCACTCGCGCCACCAGCAGAACGTCTGGATGGGCCGCGAGGACATCCTCGATTTCGCCTCGGCACTGGCCGCGGAGAGTGACCGCCGTGCCGGACGTCGGCTGCCGCCGGACACGCCGTATCACGCCGGCCTGCTGTACCGCGCCGCGTGCACGATGACGCCCCAGGCGCGGCGCTTCCTCGATGAGTTCGGTCGTGACCGTGTCCACTTCGCGCTGCTCGAGGACCTGGGCGCGAAGCCGCTCGACACCTACCGCCGGGTGCTCGAGTTCCTGGGCGTAGACCCTGACTTCGTCCCCGCGGAGATGGCGGTGGTGAACCCCAGCAGCCAGCTGCGCTCGGTCAGGTTCCATCGGTTGCGCGCGCGCCTCTGGCCAGTGGAGCGGACAGTGCGCCGGGTCGTCCCGGCAGGCGCGTTCAGGGTGCTGAGCGCCCCGTTGCGCGCCGCCTGGAATGCTAACAAGCGCCCGGCGCCGCGCAGCCCCATGTCACCGCAGCTCGAGGCTGAGCTCACGGAATACTTCGCGCCTGACGTGGCGTCGCTGAGCGAGCTGATCGGGCGCGATCTGAGCGAGGCCTGGCCGCGCTTCCGTCGCGCGGCCGGATGAGGGCGGGGGCTTAGCCGCCCGCGATTAGCCGGCCGCGATTAACCGGCCGCGCCCTGGACGTCGCGGAAGCAGTCCGAGCAGTAGACCGGCTTGTCCTGGCGCGGCTTGAACGGCACCTGGGCTGCGTTGCCGCACTTGGAGCAGATCACCGCGAAGTATTCGCGCTGCGGTCGGTAATCGCCGCGCTCGTAGCCGCGCGGGCCGCCGATCTCGCGGACATCGAACCCGCTGCTCGTCTCGCGCATCTGGCGTCGCGACGCGCGGCATGAGGGACAGCGCTTGGGGTCGGACGCGAAGCCCTTCTGGGTGTAGAACTCCTGGTCGGCGGCGGAGTGGATGAATTCGACGCCGCAATCGGCGCAGGTAAGAGTTCGATCTGCGTAGGACACCAGCTGTCTCCCCGTGGTCAGCACTGAAATGAAGCTCCATTTCCGAGGCGATCAGCGGGTCCGGGCAAGCACGTAAGGATCGCTTGGCGTCGGATCGAAGAGGTCGGGCGCCGCGCAAACCCAGGTGCTGTGCCGAGGTCCATGAACTGGGCGCACCGGTAACGAACCCAAGGTTACCACTCACCCGAAATCGGGTCTCCGGGCCGAGCCGGCCGAGCGCTTGGTAGCACTTCCTTCCCATGTCGTCCCTCCCCGAAGGGCTGTCAGAATTGAAAGCACGAATTGCGGTGCGGGCCAGCACCGTTCGAGGCAGAGGTAACAAGAAACAGCCGCGATGCCACGCGTCCTGCACATGGCCGACGTGCACCTGGGAGCTCGCCACGACGACCTCGGGCCTACTGCGGCTGCCCAACGCGAGCGGCAGTTCGCGGCCTTCGCGCGGGCAATCGACCTGGCGCTGACCGAGAAGGTCGACCTGGTGCTCATCTGCGGCGATCTCTTCGACTCGAACAGCCAGCCGCGCCGCTCGGTCGAGCGCGCCGCGGCGGAGCTGGGCAAGCTGGTCGCGCGCCACGTGCCGGTCGTCGTCATCCCGGGCACGCATGACTGCTACGAGCCGGAATCCATCTACCGCGTCTTCGATCTCACGGAGATGGCCGGCGCCACGCCCGATTCGAACCTCGTGACCGTTCTGACCGACAGCCACCCTCAGGCCGACTTTGGGCAGCTGGGTATATCGGTGCTGGGCCATGTCTTCCCGGCCAAGCGCGCCGCGGAGAGTCCGCTCGTCGGGATCAAGGCGGCAGCTGACGCGGCGCGCGCCGATGGGCCGCGTGCCCGTAACTGGCTGATCGGCATGGTCCACGGCTCGATCGCTCAACCCGGCCGGTTCGAGCACGACGAGGTCATCGTCACCGAACAGGAGATAGCGCAGAGCGGGCTCGACTACCTCGCCCTCGGGCACGTCCATTCGTTCCGCGAGGGCCGCGCCGGTACCGTCACATACGCCTACTCGGGCGCGCCTGAGCCGGTCGCGCTCGACCAGGACGGCGCGGGCCAGGTATTGCTCGTCAGTCTCGACGAGCGCGACGGTCAACGCGTTGTTTTGGTGGAGCCGAGGACCGTGGGCAAAACCAGGTTCCGCAAGATGGAGGTCGACGGCGCGACGGTCGTTTCCCAGGCAGCCCTGGGCGCGCAGCTTAAGGGCCTGTCCGATCCGGACCTGGTGCTGGACGCGCGCATCGTCGGCGTCCGCTCTGGCGAGCTCGACCTCAGCACGGACGAGCTCACGAAGCAGCTGGAGACCTCGTTCCTGAAGTTGCGCCTGCGCGACGCGTCGGTCGTCGCCCTGCCTGATGACGCGGCGGCGCCACCGGACACGATCCTGGGGGCAATGACGCAAGACTTCCGGGCACGCATCGAAGACCACGAGACGCGCGGCGATATGGAACGCGCGGCCGAGCTGCGCGAGGCACTCCGCCTGGGAACGGCGCTGCTCGATGACCCCACCCGAGTGTCGCTGGCCTGACGATGATCATCACCCGTCTGCGCCTCACGAACTTCCGCCGCCACCGCGCCCTGGATGTGCAGTTCGGCCCCGGCCTGAACGTGGTGCGCGGCGCCAACGAGGCCGGCAAGTCGACCATCCAGCGAGCGATCGAGATGGCCCTCTTCCGCCGCCCAACGTT
>DATBRX010000119.1:0-3761 GCA_036560085.1 Candidatus Limnocylindrales bacterium | reverse complement strand
GTGCGCGGTGCGGGCCGACGGCACGGTCTGGTGCTGGGGCGAGGATCCCGGCCAGGATCCGAGCACCCTGCTGCCGCGGCGCGTGGCCGGCATCAACGACGCCCAGTTCGTCACTGCCGGCGGCGCGTTTGCCTGCGCGCTGCGGGAGACACATCAGGTGGTCTGCTGGGGCAACAACGCGCTCGGCCAGCTCGGCACGGGCAGCTTCAGCGCAGGCGAGGCGACCGCGCAGCCGGTTGAAGGACTGAGCGACGCGGTCGAGGTGAACGCCGGCTGGAACCACGCCTGCGCCATCCGCTTCGATCGAACGCTCTGGTGCTGGGGCGGCAACGGCGACGGCGCGACCGGCTACGGGCAGCTCGGCGACGGCACGCTGCAGAACCGGGCGAGCCCGGTGCAGGTCTCCTTGCCGGCCGACGTGATCAGCGTGGCTGCCGGCGGTTGGACGACGTGCGCAACGCTCGTTGATGACACCGTGTGGTGCTGGGGCTACGGCGAGCGCGGCACGTTGGGCGACGGCAACTTCAGCAACAGCTCGGTGCCAGTTCAGGTAGTCGGCCTCGACAATGTGGGTCTTCTCGCGCTGGGCGACTACACCGCGTGCGCAAGCCGCGACGACGATAGCGTGTGGTGCTGGGGCGACACGTCGTGGGGATCGTCCACCGGCGGCCCGGCGGGCACACCCGTGGAGGGCAACAAGTCCTCGAGCATCGCCGTCGGCGCCCTGGCGAACGACCGCTACTGCCTGTTCATCGACGGCAGGGAGCAGGTGTGGTGGTGGGGCACCGGCACGAACCAGGCACCCGAGCGCTGGCCGGTCGGCCCGTAGGCCTCTAGCTGTGGCCGTCCGGCCACGAGCCCATCACCTGGCGCAGGCTCGCGAACTCGCCCAGGTGATACGAGTTGTGGTTGCCGATGATCATCAGGCCGCGCAGCGGGGTGTGGCCGGGCGTCCCGTCGAGCACCGCGCTGAGATCGCGGCTCTCGTCGAGGGCGATCTGCTCCATGGCGCGCAGGTCGGCCTTGAAGCTCGCGACCGACCTGGCGAACCCAGTGGTGTCGGTCTCGGCTGCCGGGTCGGGCCAGTAGCCGACCGGCCAATCGGGCGAGACGTGCTCGGTCGGGTCCTCGATGTAGCGCAGCATGTCCCACTGCGTGATGCGCAGGTGCTCGATCAGGTGCCAGGGCGTGTACGTCACGTCCGGTGCGCGCTGGTTGATCGCCCACGCCGGGAAGTCGGCTACCGCTTCGTCGAAGGACATGTGTGCCTGCGTGCCGCGCAGCAGCTGAACGAGCTGGGCTCGGAGTTCGTCGGTCATGCCCCCGATTGTGGCTCCGCGAGTCAGCCGACGTATTGCAGCCGGACAAAAGCAGGAGATGCCGCTCACGCTCCAAGTGGCACCGTGCGGCCACCCGAGGCGCTACGGACCAGGCGCTACGTGTCGCGCGCCAGGTACTCCGCGCTCCAGGGCCCGAGGAGATCGCCCAGCACGAGCATCGCCACGCCGACCAGGATGTTGATCAGCATCCCCAAACCGAACAGCCCGACCAGGATCAACGCATCGCGCCGGTAGTCGGGATCGCGCCACCACGAACCCCTCACGCGAGATACACCAGCCAGACGTACACGGTCGAGATCGCGAGCGACATCAGGGTTACCAGGGCGCCGTAGCGCATGAACTCCAGGAAGCCGATGCGATGCCCTTCGCGCGCGGCGGTGTTGACCACGACGACATTGGCCGACGCGCCGACGATCGTGAGGTTGCCGCCCAGGCACGCCCCCAGCGCGAGCGACCACCACAGCGGATCGGCGGGCAAGCCGCTCTCGATCAGCCGCTCCACGATGGGAATGGCGGTCGCCGTGTAAGGGATGTTATCGATGATCGCCGACGCGAGCGCCGAGAACCAAAGCAGCCCGATGCTGGCCACGGTCGCGTCACCACCCACGGCCGTCGCGAGCATGTCGGCAATGCCGCCCACGATGCCCACGGCGACGACTGCCTCCACGAGGACAAACAGGCCCACGAAGAAAAACAGCGTCTTCCATTCGATCTCGCGCAGCACATCGTGTGGGTCGATCGAGGCGATCAGCATCAGCACCGTCGCGCCGAGCAATGCGATCGTCGCCGGCTCCAGCCCCAGCGCCTGGTGGGCGAGGAAGCCGAGCATCGTGAGCGCCACGACGGCGAGCGACTTCACCAGCAGCGGGCGATCCGTGATGGCGGACTCCGCGCTGGCCTCGAGAGCTGCCTCGCGCGCCTCGTCCGGCACCTGCAGGCCGCGCCTGAAGAACAGCGGCATCATCAGCAGGAAGACGACGAATACGATCACCGACACCGGACCCAGGTTCAGCAGGAACGCGTTGAAGTCGAGCCCCGCGGCGGACCCGATCAGGATGTTCGGCGGGTCACCGATCAGCGTGGCCGTGCCACCGATGTTCGACGCCAGGATCTGCGAGATCAGGTACGGCACGGGCGAGACGCCCAGCCGGCGCGCGACGGACAGGGTGACGGGAATGATCAGCACGACCGTGGTGACGTTGTCGAGGAAGGCCGACAGTACGGCTGTGACCGTGCACAGCACGAGCAGCAATGGCAGTGGCCGGCCATGCACCAGCCGGACAGAGCGCAGGGCGAGCCAGTCGAACAGCCCGGTGCGGGCCACGATGGAGGCGATGACCATCATCCCTGCGAGCAGGAAGATGACGTTGAGGTCGATCGCCGCGAAAGCCTCGTGCTGATCGATCACGCCCAGCGCGACGACCAGCAGGCCGCCCAGGAGTGCGATCAGCGTCCTGTCGAAACGCTCCAGGGCAATCAGCGCGTAGGCCGCGACGAAGACCGCGGCCGCGATCCAGGTTTCCACGGCCTAACGCGGCCGCGCGCCGCGACGGCGAGTCGCGCCGCCCGGCGATTGATCTAGAGGAAGACGATCAGATGTTCGCCGCGCTACCAAACCGCCCCGTCGCAGGCCGCCACCACCTGCGACGCGAGCTCATGGGCCGCGTTCGTCGTCTCGAGCCGAGTCATGTCCGCGACAGGGTAACCGGTCGCGTCAAACCGGACCTCGCCGCGTTCAGGCGGCGCGGCGCTGCTCCGCGTCCGCCGACTGGATCCAGGCGAGCTGCTCCACCGGCGACTGTGCCTCCGCGGGCGGGAGTTGGATGCGCTGTACGCACGGCGCCTATCCGTAGCGCTTTCCGTACTCAGACGGGTGTCACCTGCCGCTCGAGGGGCATCAACTGATCAAGGAGGTAGTCACATGTCGAGATTGACCCGTTTCGTCGCTCTTTCGGTCATTGGCGTGGCCCTGGTCGCAGGACCGGCCGCAACCACCGCATCGGCGGGAGTCCTCGATTACGGCGCCATTGCCAGGTGCAAGTACGCCGTGACTCAGAGCCACAACGGTACCTGGACCGAGGCCCTGCTCAAGAGGATCGTTGTGCGCCCGCCGACGTTGCCCGCGATGACCACCATGGACAGCGTTGGCTGGCGTTTCGTGATCCTGCGGTCACTCGACCGCGAGAACACCCCATACGTGATCACGTACAGGAGCCCCCTCCAGCGCGCACCAAGGTCGGCCGACTTCACGCCCATGCGCCACAAGCTTCACGTGCCGGCCGAGGCCGACACCCCCAACGGCCGCAGCTTTGTCTCCTACCAAGTGATGCTCAAGTTCTATTGGTACAAGGCAGATGGGTCGCTGTTCACGAGCGCCGTATACACGATGCAGAACATGGACCTCGTCATTGCCGGCGAAGA
>DATBRX010000118.1:0-11597 GCA_036560085.1 Candidatus Limnocylindrales bacterium | reverse complement strand
TCCTCGGTCTTGTCGCGCGAGCGGTTGTAAGCGACCACCCGAATGCCCGCCTTGTGCAGTCGACGGGCCATGTTGCCGCCCATGCGGCCGAGTCCGGCAATGGCCAGCTCCACGATCCTCTCCTTACTCCAGTGGTGACGCGAGGGCTTGCCTGAGCGCCGTGACGAACGCCTCCAGGCCGGCGTCGGGGTCGTTACCCAGGTCAACTCGCGCGACGGGCAGGCCGTGCGCCTCCAGCGAGGCGAAGTCGCCCGCGGCCTGGGCGTCGATGAGTGTGCCGAAGGATTCGTGCGACCCGGGAATGGGCAGGTCATCACCGTGCGCCGCGGTCAGCAGGATGAAGCAGCCGATCGGCGCGCCGCCCTTGTGCAGTTGCCCGGTCGAATGCAGGAAGCGCGGCCCGTAACCGACGGTCACGGCTTGTTTCGTCGCATCCCTGAGGGCGTCCGCCGCTTCACGCAGGACGCGATCGCGTGACTCGCTCAGCGCGATGTACGCCTGGATGGCGAAGTAGCCGTTGGGCGTGACCCGCTTCAAGTGGCGATCGAGGCTGGCCGGATCGATCGCTGCCGGAAGGGTGACGGTGCCGGTCCGGCCGAACTGCTCGAGGACGCGCTTGGTGTTGTCCTTCGATTCGGTGACGTTCGGCTCGTCGAACGGGTTGATGCCCAGGACTATCCCGGCCACGGCGGTCGCGAACTCCCAGCGGAAGAACTCGGCGCCAAGGCCGCCGATGCCTGCGTCGGTGGCGAGGTCAACGACGGGATGGCCAGCCGCGGCGAGCGCGTCCAGTGCGGCCGTGGTCGATGCCTGCCACGTGGCGTCTTCACCAGACGAGATGCGCACGAAGACGCGATCGCTCCCGTAACTCTTCGGGGCGCCAAGTCCCTCGCCGTCAACGGGCACGATGCCAACGCCGTGCTTGCCGGTGCTCTCCGCGACGAGCTGCTCGATCCATGCCCCCAGTCGAGCCACGCGCGGCTCGATGACGAGTGTCAGCTTGTCGCGACCGGCCTTGGCCAGCGCACCGAGCGTCGCGCCCAGCCAGACACCCGGGTTGTCGAGGCTGGGGCTGCGCGTGTCTTCCGCCATCTGGGCCGCGGCGTCGAGCATCTGGCGCAGGTCGAGGCCCATCAGCGCCCCCGGCACGAGGCCGACGTACGACAGCGCGCTGTAGCGCCCGCCGACATCTGGCGGATTCAGGAACACCTCGCGCATCAGGTCGCTGTGCGGGATCGCGTGCAGGCTGGGCGGCGGATCAGTCACGGCCACGAAGTGCTGGCCGGCGAGACCCTGCGGGATGTCGGCGTGGATGTCGTCCTCGGCCTGCCAGAAGTGGGCCAGGAAGGCGAGCGTCTCCGTCGTCGTACCGCTCTTGCTGCTGATCAGATAAAGCGTCCGCGCCGGATCGCTGGCAGCAGTGGCCTGGGCAACCGCGGCCGGATCGGTCGAATCGAGGATGCGTACCGGGATCCCGCCGTCCGTGACCCCGAAGGAGGCGGCGAGCACGTCCGGAGCAAGCGACGAGCCACCCATGCCGCACACCAGGGCCGCGTCGAAGCCCTCGTCGCGCACGCCGCGCGCGAACGCGGCAAGCGCCTCGACGTCGTCGCTGAAATGAGTTGGCAGATCGAGCCAGCCCAGGCGGTTCGCGATCAGCGCGGCGACTTCCTCGTCTCCAGTCCAGAGCGACGCGTCGCGCGACCAGAGGCGGCCCGCCCAATCCTCGTCGGCGGCGCGTGCCTGTATTGCGGCCACTTCCTTCTCGAGGTCCGCGGGCAGGCGCCGACTGTGCCCGGCTGCGTACGTCACGAGCGCGCCGCCATCAAGGGCCGATCAGTCGTTTCGCGCCGGCGACGATCGCGTCGCGGTCGATGCCCGCTTCGGCGAGCTCCTGCTCCGGCGTGGCCGAGCCGGGCATGTGGCGCACTGCCAGCAGCTCACCCTTGACGCCGACGCCCTGTGCGGCGAGCGCGCCGAACACCGCCTCGCCGATGCCGCCCTCCGGCCAGTGATCTTCGACGGTCAGCACGTGACCGGTTGCCGTCGCCGCGTCGCTGAGTGTGGCCAGGTCGAGCGGCTTGACGGAGTACAGGTCGATCACCCGCGCAGCGATGCCGTCGTTAGCCAATGCCGCGGCCGCTGCCAGCGCCTCGGGCACCGTCACCCCTGCCGTGACGATCGCCAGCGCATCGTCACCAGACGAGCGCAGCACGCGGCTGCCGCCAAGCTCGAATTCCTCGTCGGCGTCGTAGATGACCGGCGTCGCCTGGCGGGTGGTGCGCATGTAGGTCACGCCGGGTTGATCGGCCAGCAGCGCGAGCAATCGGGCGGTCTGGTTCGCATCACACGGGTAGACGACCGTCGAGCCGAAGATCGCGCGCATCGAGGCCAGGTCCTCAAGGCCCATCTGCGACGGCCCGTCCTCGCCGATTGATACACCGGCATGCGAGCCACACAGGCAGATGTTCGCGCGCGAGACCGCGGCCATGCGCGCGAAGTCGTAGGCGCGCGTCAGGAACGCCGCAAAGGTGGCGGCGAACGGCTTCCAGCCGCGGACGTGCATGCCGACGCCCGCGGCGAGCATCTGCTGCTCGGCTATGTACATCTGGAAGAAGCGCTCGGGGATCTCCTTGGCGAACGTCTCTGTGTAGGTCGAGTTGCCCACCTCGCCGTCGAGCACGACGATCTTGGGGTCCGCACGGCCAAGGGCCAGCAACGCATCGCCGTAGGCCTTGCGCGTCGCAACGGACGTGCCCTTCTCGTAGGTGGGGAGGGCCAGGGCGCCGCCGCCGCGGAACGCGTGCGCCGTCGCTTTGCCTTCAGGGAGCTGCGGCTTGAGGCGGATGTTGCGCAGCCCGCCCAGCTCCTCGATCGCCGCCGCCTCGTCGGGCACGGGCTTGCCGTGCGCCCCGCCTTTGTTCTCGACGGCGCTGACGCCTTTGCCCTTGACGGTCTTGGCGATGATCGCCGTCGGCTGCCCTTCCGTTGCGGCGGCCTTCGTGTACGCCGCGTCCACCTGTGCGACGTCGTGGCCGTCGATCTCGATCGTCTGCCAGCCGAAAGCCTTGAAACGCTCGGCATAGATGTCGAGGTCCCACTCATACCTTGTGGGTCCGGTCTGGCCCAGGCGGTTGACGTCGAGGATCGCAACGAGCTTGTCGAGCTTGTCGTACGACGCCTGGGCGGCGGCCTCCCAGATGGAGCCTTCGGCGAGCTCACTGTCGCCGCACAGCACCCACACCCGATAGGGCAGGCGGTCGAGCTCTTTGCCTGCCATCGCGACGCCCACCCCGATGGGCAACCCCTGGCCCAGCGACCCGGTCGCCACGTCCACCCACGGCAGCACAGGCGTTGGGTGGCCCTCGAGCCGGCTGCCCAGGCGGCGGTACGTTTGGAACTCGTCTTCGCCGATCGCGCCGATGGCCAGCAGGATCGCGTAGTACAGCGGCGACGCATGGCCCTTGGAGAAGATCAGGTGGTCGTTGTTCGCCGCGCGCGGCGACGAAACGTCGTAGCGCAGGTGCTTGGCGATGAGCACGGCCATGAGCTCAGCCGCGGAGAGCGACGAGGTGGGATGGCCGGAGCCGGCGAGGCTGCTGGAGCGCACCGAGTCGACCCGCAGCTGCTGCGCGAGCTCGTGCCAGTAGTTGGGATCCTGGTTCGAGTCGGTCATGGGCTGTCGCCTAGCCTAGCGGGAAGTCATTCGTGCGGCGTCAAGGCTTCATATCATGGCCGGAGTGCCGCCCGGAAGACCGCGTCTGGTGACCATTGGCGATTTGACGCTCGACATCGTCGTGCGCCAGTCGGCCCGGATCGAGAGCGGCACGGACGTGCCCGCCGCCATCCAGTTCCGAGCCGGTGGTTCGGCGGCGAATACGGCGCGCGCGTTCGCTCGTCTGGGTGGCGCGGCGACGTTCGTTGGCGCGGTCGGAGATGACCGTCTGGGCGGCCTGCTGGCCGCGGCATTGAGGCGCGAAGGCGTTCGCGTCGAGGTGGCGCGCAACAAGGGCCACACCGCGCGACTCGTGGTCTCCCTCGCCCAGACCGGCGAGCGCTCATTCCTGACCGACCGGGGGACGGCCGATTCACTGCGCTGGGGGCCGACACTCCCGAAGTTGCTTAAGGCCACAGACGCGTTGCACCTGCCGGCCTACTCGCTTTTGAAGGCGCCGCTGGCCGAGACAGCGTTGCGCGCCGCGAGGGTGGCACGGGCCGCGGGTGCGTTGGTGTCCGTCGATCTGGCGTCGCGGCGACCGCTGTTGGCGGGCGGGTCGGTCGCGGCCAGGGCGACAATCGCCGCTGTGAAGTGCGACGTGCTTTTCGCGAATCATGAAGAGGCGGCCGCTCTTGTCGGTCCGCGCAACCTGCCCCAGTTGCTCGAGCTGGCACCGATTGTCGTTGTCAAGGCCGGCGCGGCGGGCTGTCGCGTGCTGTGGCGCGATGTGGACATGGAAATCGCGGCGCGACCCTTCAAGGCGACCGACACGACCGGCGCCGGGGACGGCTTCGACGCAGGCTTTATGTACTCGCTCATCTCGACGGGACGCGCCCTGGGCGAGCTGCGCCGGCTCGACCTACGCCACGCCGCGTACGACGGCGGCAAGGCCGCGGCCACATTCATCCGCGGGCCACGCAGCGAGCTCGCGCTGTGAGGCAGCCGGTGGTCTCGCCGCGCGTCGCCGCGGCGCTCGCTGCGGGCCGGCCAGTCGTGGCGCTGGAGTCGACGCTCATCACCCACGGCTTCGCGCCACCTCTGAACCTCGAGGCGGCCCGCCGCGCTGAGGCCGCGGTGCGCGCCGGCGGCGCCGAGCCGGCCACGGTCGCCGTTCGCGACGGAATGCTGGTCGTGGGCCTTTCGGACGACGAGCTGACCGCGCTCGCCGCCGCGCCCGCGCCGCGCAAGGCTTCGCGCTCGACCGTGGCCCTTGCGCTAGTCGAGGGCGGCTGGGCGGGCACAACCGTGGCGGCGACGATGATCGCCGCGCACCTGGCTGGGATTCGTGTCTTTGCCACCGGTGGCATCGGCGGCGTGCATCGCGGCGGCGCGGCGACGATGGATGTCTCCGCCGACCTCGACGAGCTCGCCCAGACGCCCGTGCTCGTCGTTTGCGCCGGTCCCAAGTCGATGCTCGACATCGACCTGACACTCGAGTATCTGGAGACGAGCGGCGTGCCCGTCCTGGGCTGGGGCACGACCGAGCTGGCCGGCTTCTACGCCCGATCGAGTGGGCGCACCCTCGCTGGCTCCGTCGCGGATGCCGCCACCGCAGCCCGCGTCGCGGCGGCCCACTGGGCGCTTGGTTTGAGCAGCGGCCTCGTGATCGCCGCGCCCCTGTCGGCAGAGGCGGCGCTGCCAGCCGATGAAGCGGAGGCCGCGGTGGCCCAGGCCACTGCTGATGCCGCGGCCGCGGGCGTCCACGGTCCTGCTGCCACGCCGTACACCCTCGCCCGCGTCGCCGAGCTCACCTATGGCCGCTCCGTCAAAGCCAACCTTGCGCTGATCGAGAACAACGCGTCCATCGCCGCCCGGATCGCGGCCGCCCTGATAACCGCGGAGTAAGCCCCGCCCGTCACGATCTCCTGGTGGCTCGCGACGACGACCGGCGCCTTGCGCGCGCTTCCCGGGTGCTCCGACGGCGCCTGAGGCTGCGCCAGGTGGATATGCGTTGCCCACGCCACGTCGTTCAAGCGATCGAGGCGGGCCGCGCGGGGCGTCTGACCCTTGATGTGATCCAGCGCTACTTCGAGGAATTTGACGCACGCGCTCGGCTGACCCTTTGGTGGAACGGGGCGGACCTCGATCGACTGCTTGATAGTCGCCACGCGGGCATCGTCGAGGCCGGTTTGGGCGAGGTCCGAACTTACGGGTGGAAGACGGCAAGTGAAGTCACGTTCTCCGAGTTCGGTGAACGAGGATCGATCGACCTGATGGCCGCCAAGGAGGCCGCGTCTGCGGTCCTCATCGGTGAGGCCAAGAGCGAATGGGGTTCGATCGAGGAGACCCTTCGCCGGCTGGATGTGAAGGCCCGGCTGGCACCCAAGATTGCGTTTCAAACCTTCGGATTCAGGCCACGGGCAGTCGCGGCCGTCCTGCTCTTCGCTGAGGATCGAACGGCGCGTCGAGTTGCCGCGCGCTTCTCGACGACTCTTGACTCCGCGCTACCCGCCAGGGGACGCGACATTCGGCGTTGGTTGCGAGAGCCGGCGGGCAATCTGCGCGGCCTGTGGTTCCTGACAGATGCCGCTGACGACAGGCACGCGCGGGACAAGAAGGCTCGAAGGCGCCGCAACGGTTGACAGCCGCTCGTCCTGGATAGGCAGGTGTCAGGATACCGAGTCCAAGGCCCGGCAGCGGCCGTCCTGGCCAGCATTTGGCAGGAACGGGCGCGGCAGGGGCGCCGCTAGCCGTTCACCAGCGAGGAGGTGTCGACCACTTCGAAATCGGAGCCGTGGAGCGTCTGCAGCTGGTGCATATCGTCGTCGTCCCAGCCCGCGTTCGGTGCGCCGGTGACGTACCAGGGGGAGCCGTTGTCGGCGAGGATCATGCCGTAGTCCTTGAGGGCCTGGAGGAGCACGCGCGACTGCGGGCCGAAACGTGAGATGTCGACGGTGGCCTTCAGTCGGACGCGCAGGCCCATCGGGGGCAGCGCCGCGTCGTTCGAATCGGACGCATAGTGGCGCGCCGGGAAGATGTACGCCCGTCGCGTGACCGGCGCGGTGAAGCGCAGCGCGTGGCGGATGACGCCCGCCGCGACCTCGTCGTAGCGCACCAGCCCAGGCAGGATCGGCAGGCCGGCGGCGTCGGCTGACGTCCAGCCAGCTGGCCGCAGCGCGTTCGAGTTCAGATTCCAGATCGCGCCGGAGCCCGCCCGCCAGCCGGCCGAGGTCTTGCGCGCCGCGTAGAGCTCGTACAGCACGCAGTTGTCGCGATCCACGATCAGGATGTGGCGGTCGCTGCCGCCCTCGATCTTGGGCCGCCTGGGAATCGGATATGGCCCGCGGTCCGACTCCGACGCGTAGGTGAACTTCACGTACTTCTTCTTCCGCCCGCCGCCGACGACGTTGTAGGGAATGCCGTAGCCGCCGCCGTCGTACGACGAGAAGTCGGGGTGGAGATAGGCGTTCAGGCCGATGCTCCGGACGAGTGTGTCCGAGTCGGAGCGCACGGGCAGGCCGGTCACGGGCTTGTTCCAGACATTGCTGATCGGGAACATCGGGCAGTTCGGCGCTTCCGGCAGAACAGGGGCCGACGCCGCGCCGACCGGCGCACACAGGCTGAGCGTAAGCAATAACGCCAAGCCGAGAGCGAGCGGCGTCGCCCGACCTCGGCTCGACGAACACACGGCGTTCATCTCCGTCATCATCGCCCACATCGAGCGATCTGCTCAACCTGCCCAGTGCCCCATTGGGCCACGTACCTTCGGCCGTTGCCACGAGGGAACGGCACCCAGTCATGACGCGTCAAGCGTGCTGCGAATAGAGTTATGCCCGACAGCAGGAGGCGCGCCCTCAGCTTGAATCGTGAATTCCAGCCAGTGCAGCTGGGCCTGTCCGGGAGGTCTGAGCGATCAGGCGTCGCGGCAGCGGCACTGAGCTTCATCTTCCCGGGCCTTGGTCAGGCGTATCTGCGCGACCGGCGCGCGGCGATCATCTTTGCCGCGCCCATCGTCGTGCTGCTCGCCGTGCTGCTGGCCTTCGTGTCCCTCGACGGGGTCAACCGCGTCGGGGCAAAGCTGCTCAACCCGAGCATCGCCCTGGGCGCTGCCCTGCTCGCGCTGCTGGTCGGAGTGTGGTGGATCATCAACGTCATCAACGCATGGCGCGGCGGCCGTCATACCGGGACCAACGCGTTCATAGCGCCGGCGATCCTGATCGTGGCGCTTGCGGCCGGGACGCTCTACGGCGCGGACTGGATGTACCGCCTCTCGCTAGCCGACCGTAACTTCGGCACCGGCTGCGACCCCACCCTCGACTGCCCGCCGGGGCCAACGCCGAGCGGCATCGCCGTGGTACCGACCACCCCGCCGCCGTCCGGCCCGACCTTCCCGCCCGAGGACACGCCTGAGCCGTCCGAGCCGCCCGCGACTATCGCTCCCGGCCCGTCGCCCTCCTTCGACATCACCAAGCTCTCTCTGGAAGATGGCTGGCTGAACGTGCTGTTGGTCGGCATTGACAGTCGCTGTGCCGGGGTGGGCGTGGTGACCGGCGCCAACACTGACACGATGATCGTGGCCAGCGCCAACGCCGACACCGGGGAAGTCTTCATGTTCAGCTTCCCGCGCGACAGCGCAGGTTTCCCGCTGTACGTCGGCGGCTCGATGCCCGGCTACTGGAAGTTGAACACTTTTACGGGCTACACGAAGCAACATCCCGAGGTATTTCCGGAGCCGGGCCTGCCGGCGCTGGCCTACGAGCTCGGCTACCTGTTGGGGATCCCGATCGACTACTACGCCTCCATCAACATCTGCGGCTTTCCGCACTTGATCGACGAGGTTGGTGGTGTGGATATCTGCAATTCGAAGCTGATCCAGGACTCGGGCTACCACTGGACCGACGGCCACGTGGGTTTCACCCTCGAGACGGGGCCCCACCACCTCGACGGCGAAACCGCCCTTGCCTATGCCCGGTCGCGCCACGGCAGCAGCGACTTCGCGCGCGCCCGGCGCCAGCAGGAGCTGCTCGGCGCGCTCAGGAAGGCGGTGCTCACTCCACAGAACCTGGCGCGCCTGCCGGAGATCGTGAGCACCGCGGGCGAGCTCGTGCACACCAATTTCCCGTCCGAAAACATCGAGCAGCTTCTGGCGCTGGCCGACAAGCTGCAGGACGACAAGCCTGGCCAATACGTGTTCCAGCCCCCGCTCTGGGCCAGCCACCCGCCGCGGATCGAAACCAACGGCCGATCTGTGCAGTTCCTCAAGCTCGACGCGATCGCGGCCCTGTCCAGGCAGGTGTTTGGTGACAAGAGCCTGTACGAGGCCGGCGGCGAGGTGCCTTCCTTCGCTCCAACCACGTTGCCTTCGGCCACTCCCGGGCCGTCGCCCACGGTGGAGAATCCCTGCTAGATGCGCATCTACGAGGGAGCGCCACGCCAGAACTACGAGGACGTGCTGCGCTCGATCGGCGCGCTGCTTGACCAGCGCGGGATGCGCGAGATAACGCTCAACGAGACCGAAGACGGCTTCATCATCCAGGGCCTCGCACTGGTCGCTGACGAGGAGCGGCCGTGGAACGATCCGGCCGCGCGGCTCCACAAGGAAACCGTCGTGCTGCGCGAGGACGACATCGCGCGCTTCGTCGAGGAGGGCGTGACCAGGCGCAGACCGCCCGCCGGGCCACCAGCGCCCAACGCCCAGGCGTTCTACGAGCCCGCGTTGCGCGCGCTGGGCGTGTATCTCGACCAGCAGCAGCCGCGCGACATCTTCTTCTTCGAGCAGGAGCAGCAGTTCGTTGTGCGGCTGCTGATGCAGACGCGCGCTGGGCTGCGCCACATGATCGTGGAGTTCACGCGCGAGGACATCGGCGCGATGATCGCCGCCGGGATGCGCGCCCGCGGCCGCTGAGTCGCCGGACCGGGCGAGGCGCCCAACCGGGTTTCGCGGCAACATGCGCTACGCTGGCTCCAGGAAGTCAACAGGAGGTTCCTGTGAAGCGTTTGACCAAATTGTTCGTGCTCCTCTTCGTGCTGCTGCTGGCGGCGGTCATCGTCGTGCCCCTGGTGGCACTCGCCGGTCTCTTCATCTGGCTCAAGATGACCGAGGAAGCCGATGACGAAGCCATGGACCTGGAGCCGGACTCCACAGACGGCGCAAGCTGATCCGAGGGCATCCGCGTTGGGCCTGAGCGGCCCGCCACAGATCGGAGTCCGGGCCGGCCTTCCCGAGCCGGCCGACGCAACCGGCGCACCGGTCAGCTTCCTGGTCGATTACGACGGCACGATCTCGCGCGTCGATATCGGCGACGAGCTGCTCGCACGGCACTACCCGGATAAGGCCGAGATCGCGCGCAAGGACGCGCAGTACGACGCCGGCGAGGTCGGCTCGCGCGAGCTGATGCGATGGGATATGGACGTCCTACCGCACGACGCGGAATTGCTCCGCAATGAGGCGGCGCGGATGCCCCAGGACGGGGGCTTCCCCGGGTTTGTCCAGGCCGTCCGCGAGCGCGGCGCGCTCGTCGAGGTGGTCAGCGACGGGCTCGGGTTCTACGTTCGACCCAACCTTGCCGCGCTCGGCGTCGCCGACCTGCCTGTGGCGACCAACGACAACACCGTGGCCGACGGCGGCGCGGGCATGTCGTTCCCCTACAGCCACCCGGCGTGCTTCGTGTGCGGCACCTGCAAGCGCGAGCGTGTGCGACTCCACCAGGCCGCCGGCCGCGTCGTCGTGTTCATCGGTGATGGCATCAGCGATCGCTACGCGGCCGCGCATGCAGACGTGACGTTCGCCATTGGCGCGCTCACGCGCATCTGCGCCGCCGAAGGCTGGCCGTTCTACGAGTGGCGCGATTTCGCCGACTTGCGCGCGCAGGTCGGCGCAATGTTCGATGACGGCCGGCTGCCGCGCTCCCTTGCCGACATGGCCAGCTGGCACGCCGCTCACTCTCAACCACCCCGGCCGTTCATCTGTGGCCCGGAGGTGTGGGGCCCGGGCAGGATCAATCCTCCGAACGGACAGTCGGTCTAGAATCGCGCCCGGATGCGCCTTTCCCTGATCGTCAACATCCTGCTCGTGGTGGCCGTCGCGACGACGGTCATAGGTGTTGGCCTGTTCACGAATCTGCTCGCCGTGCCCGGTGGCGCGACCGCGACGACGACTCCACCGCCGAACACCGGACCCCTGCCGACGTTCTCGCCCTCGCCAAGCCCGGTGTCGTCCGAGACGCCCACGCCGGCGCCCAGCGTCCGGCCCAGCCCGGGCGGCACCTACGAGGTTCAGCCGGGTGACAACCTGACGAAGATCGCCAACCTGTACGGCATCTCCGTCGCGGCGCTGATAGAGGCGAATCCACAGCTCCTGCCGCCCAACTATGTGATCCAACCGGGCGATGTGCTGACGATCCCGAACCCGGCAGCCGAGTGCGACGGCTACGAGGCCTACAGCGTCCAGTCCGGCGACTTCCTGGTCAGCATCGGTGAGCAGTTCAGCGTCAGCCCAACTGACATAGCCGACTTCAACGGCCTCCCTTGGGCGGGCCGCCACGACTACAGCGACATCCGCCCGGGCGACATCCTGTGCATCCCGGCCCCCGGCTGGACCCCGCTGCGAACCCCCGTGCCGACCCCCTAGCGCTCCCCTGACCGACCCTCGGTTGCGTCAGATGCTGGCGCCGCGGCTGGCTATTGAGGTACACTCACTTCCCGAGTGTGGCGTTGGCGTCCGTGCTCGCGCGTTCCCGCTGAATGCGACGCGCTCCAGCCACGACACGAGGGCCAGGATTCGATGGCGAAGTATGTCTTTGTGACCGGAGGCGTGACCTCCTCGCTCGGCAAAGGCATCACTGCCGCCAGCATCGGCCGGCTGCTCAAGAGCCGCGGACTCTCTGTCTCGATCATCAAGCTCGATCCGTATATCAACGTGGATCCGGGCACGATGAGC
>DATBRX010000117.1:0-8969 GCA_036560085.1 Candidatus Limnocylindrales bacterium | reverse complement strand
TGGACCGCTGATCGCGCGCGGCGGCCCATCGGTGGGAACGTGCCACAAGGTGACGCGTGCCAGCTGGTCGGGCAGCGCCACAATCGGGTCGGTTGGTGCGCAGACACCCACGGCCATCAGGCGCTCGGCGTTGTCGCGCCGCGCAACCAGGCTGACGTCACCCGGGCCCGCCGCGCGCTGCGGCGTCCCGGCCCACATCGTGCGTATCCGCCAGCGCGCAGTCTCTTCGATGCTCACCAGGCGCCACGTCTCAGCGGGCTGACAGAAGCGGCGTCGCTCCGCCAGCATCGCCGCATCGGCGGTCGGGCGCGGAGTCGGAACCACCGGCGGTGGGGCGCTGTCGGAGACCGTCGGCCGTGGTTCAGGTGTCGGCGCGAGGGCCGTCAGAGGCGGCGGCTCATCCCACGGTTTCAGGACGAACAGCCCGATCGCCAGCACGGTCGCCACGAGAATGGCGATCTCGCGCCTGCCCACCGCCTGGCCGCGGATACGCTCCAGCGGCACCACCAGCGGTGCGTCTTCCCTTGGCGGTGGGACGCTAGATCTCCCCCAAGTAGACACGTCGAACGTCCTCGTTGGCGGCCAAGGCAGCCGCAGTGTCCGCCAAGATCACGGTCCCCGTTTGGAGGACGTACCCACGGTGCGCCACGGCGAGCGCCTGAAGGGCGTTCTGTTCGACGAGGAGGACAGTCGTGCCCTGGGCGTTGATCTCCCTGATGATGTCGAAGATCTGCTGGACCAGGATCGGGGAAAGGCCAAGCGAGGGCTCGTCGAGCATCAGGAGACGCGGCCGCGCCATTAGCGCACGTCCGATCGCGAGCATCTGCTGCTCGCCCCCAGAAAGAGTGCCGCCCTTCTGGTTCAGCCGCTCCTTGAGGCGCGGAAACAGCGTCAGCGCGCGGTCCAGGTCCTCTTTTCGCTCGGCTGCCGTGCGCGTGAAGCCGCCCATCTGCAGGTTCTCCATCACCGTCAGTCGGGAGAAGATGCGCCGGCCCTCGGGAGCATGGCCAATGCCGCGCCGCACGAGCTCATGCGCGGGTGTGTGGCTGATGTCCTCGCCGTCGAACGAGACCGATCCGTCGCGGGCATGGAGCAGACCCGAGATCGTCCGCAGGGTTGTCGTCTTGCCCGCGCCGTTGGCGCCAATCAGGGTGACGATCTCGCCCTTGCCGACCTCAAGACTGAGGTCCTGTAGGGCCCGGATCCGACCGTAGTACGAATTCACCTTCGTCAGCGTCAGGAACGCGCCATCAGGCGCCGTGCTGGCGAGAGTGGCCGGCATCGCTTCGGTCACGATGACGGCGCCCCCAGGTAGGCCTCGATGACCTTGGGATCGCGGCGCACCTCGTCGGGCGTGCCCTCGGCGATCTGCTCGCCGTGATCAAGGACGGTGATTCGATCGCTGATGCCCATGACCACGCGCATGTCGTGCTCGATCAGCAGGATGGTCAGGCCCAGCTCGACGCGGAGCCGGCTGATCAGCCGAGTCATCTCGGCCGTCTCGGCGGGGTTCATGCCCGCGGTCGGTTCGTCGAGGAGGAGCAGCACGGGGTTGCTCGCCAACGCGCGGGCGACCTCGAGACGGCGCTGGTCCCCGTAGGGCAGATTGCGCGCCAGTGCGTGGTCACGCCCGCGAAGGCCGACCAGCGCCAGGAGCTCCCGCGCCCGCTTCCGGCCGTCGCGTTCCTCGCGGTTGCGCCGCGGCGTGGACAGCATGGCGTCGACCATGTTCGACTTCAGGCGGGTGTGCATACCCACCAGAACGTTCTCGATCGCGCTCATGTTCTGGAAGAGACGGATGTTCTGGAACGTTCGGCCGATGCCTGCCTCGACCATATCGTTCGGTCGTGCGCTCTTGAACACGCCCAGGCGCGTCAACAACCGCGAGTACCAGACCGGGCGCACGATCGCCAGCAGCATGGTCACGACCAGCGCTAACACAGAAAGTAGTATCCCGACCTCCAGCGCCGCAACGCCGGCGCCGAATGCCGTGAGCAGCCACGTAACGGCGACGATGATGAGCGACGGGACGAACCACAGAACAGGCTCGAACCAGGCGCGAACGGGGCGGGCGATCATCTTCCGTCCGCGGAACTCGATGTCGCCCGCGGTCGGGTCGAGGATGCCGGCAACGATGTTGAAGAACGTCGTCTTGCCCGCGCCGTTCGGCCCGATCAGGCTCACGATCTTGCCGCGCGGGATCACCAGGTCTGCCTCGCGCACGGCGACCAGGCCGCCGAAGCGCTTGGTCACAGATCGTGCCCGCAGCATGATGTCGCTTGTGTCCGCGCCGTCCGCCCAGGCGCCGGCGAGGACGGCCTTTGGGTCGTCGCCGGAAATGTCGCCCGCGGCCGTGTCGTCGGCGGCCGGAGCCGAGCCGGCCGTCGCGTCGTCAGTCATGCGAGGCTACCCTCCGCGTCGCCGCCGCTGGGCGAGCCCTCCATCGGGTCCAGGCCTTCGTCTGTGTGCAGCTCGCGCGCGCGTTGTCTACTCGGGAAGAGGCCCTCAGGTCGTAACAGCATCATCGCTACGAGGGCGATGCCGTACAGCAGGAACTGGTACTCGATGAAGTTGATGTCCGAGAGAATCGGCACCTGGAAGTCGTCGAAGAAGTTGGTCATCTGCTTCAAGAACACCGATTGGATGACGTAGATGATGAATGCGCCGAGCGCCACGCCGATACTGTTGCCCATGCCGCCCAGTACGACCATCGCCAAAATCGTGAATGAGACGGTGAACCCGAACTGGTCGGGGCTCACGAAGACGAGCTTCGAGGCGGAGAAAACGCCGGCGAACCCTGACGTCGTGGCGCCCAAGGCGAACGCCAGGAGCTTGGTGGTGATCGTGTTGACGCCGTTGCTGGCAGCCGCCAACTCGTCCTCTCGGATGGCCTGCCACGCCCGGCCGAGACGCGAGTCCTGAAGCCGGTAGACCAGGATCAGGACGAGCGTGATGATGATCGCCATCGTGAGGTAGTAGCTGAGCGGATTGGCCGCGTTGAAGACGACGTCGAGGATCTTGAAGTCGCCGATCTGAATTACCGGAAGAGTCGGCCGATCGATCCCGCCAATGCCGTTGGTGCCGTTCGTGAGGTTGACGCCGATATTGCGCGCGTCGGCGTTCCTGAACAGGATGGGCACGATCTCGCCGAAGCCGAGGGTAACGATCGCCAGGTAGTCGCCTCTGAGTCGCAGCGTCGGGGCGCCGAGCAGGATGCCGAAGATCGCGGCGATGAGTGCGCCGACGAGGAGCATCGGCCAGAAGGGGATGTGGATCCCGGTGAAGCTCGACGCCGCGAACGCGTAGGTGTAGGCGCCGATGGCGTAGAACGCGGCGTAGCCAAGGTCGAGCAGGCCGGACAGGCCGACCACGACGTTCAGCCCGATGGCGAGTAGAACGAAGATCCCAGCCGTGGCGAACGAGCCGATCCACACGCGCTGGGCATCGAATCCACTGAACGGGGGCAGCGTCACGATGAAGGGCAGGATCGCCGTCACGATGGCCATGCCGATGATGATCGAGAGCGAGCGATGACGGTCGAGGTAGTCCCGTGCGCTTCTCAGCGCGGGGCGGCGCGGGGCGTTCTTGGCCGGCGCGACAGCGGTCATGCGCGCTCTCCGATCGGTTGCCCGAGTAGGCCCGCTGGCCGGAACACGAGGACGATCACGAGGACACCGAATACGATCGCGTGAGCCCAGATCGCCAAGCCGAGCTGCGCGCTCAAGACCTCGATGAAGCCGATCATGAAGCCGCCGAGCACGGCTCCCGTCGTGTTTCCGATACCACCCAGCACGGCCGCAGTAAACGCCTTCAGGCCTCCGATGAAACCCATGTTGAAGGCGATCGTCCCGAAGTACAGGCCGTAGACGATTCCAGCGGCACCGGCCAGCGCCGAGCCAATGAAGAAGGTCAGCGCGATCGTCGTGTTGATGTTGACGCCCATGAGCTGGGCCGCGTCACGATCCTGGGCAGTGGAGCGCATCGCCCGGCCGAGACGGCTACGGCCGATGAACAGCTGCAGTGCCACAAGCAGTACCGCGGTGACGGCGACGATGAGGACGCTGATGTAGCTGACGGACGCGCCCAGGATGGAGAACCGCACCTGCGGGCTCAGGATTTGCGGGAATTGGACCGGCGACGGACCGTGCCAGATGTACACGATGTTCTGCAGGATGAACGACACGCCGATCGCCGTGATCAGCGGCGCGAGCCGCGGCGCGTTGCGAAGGGGACGGTAGGCGAACCGTTCGATGCCGATGCCGACAAGACCGAGCAACGGCATCACGACGGCGAACGCCGCCAGCAGCACTACGAGAAAAGTGATCGGGTTGGCAATGGCACCCGTGAAGCCGATCGCTGTCAGGAACGTCAGGCCGAAGAACGCGCCGACCATGAAAATCTCGCCGTGGGCGAAGTTGATGAGCTCGATGATGCCGTAGACCATGGTGTAGCCGAGAGCGATCAAGGCGTAGATCCCGCCAATCGCCAACGCGTTGAAGAACTGCTGCGTCAGGGTCGCGATCAGGGCGTCATCGATCATCGTCTCGCTCGCGATAACAAGACAGCCGGGGAGCTTTGCGGCTCCCCGGCTGTCAATTCAAGCCGGATTACTCGGTAACCGAGAAGTCCTGCTGCTTGTCGAAGACCCAGCCGCCCGCTCCGCCATTGAGCGAGGGATCCGTTCGGTAGAACGAGATCCACTTCTGGCTGGAGTCGCCGTTGGCGTCAAACGAGAGTTCGCCGAGCACAGTGCTCCAGAGGGTGTCTTGGCCAATGATCGACGCGCGGACAGCTTCGCGGAGTGCCGCGAGGTCTGCCGCTGTGCCGATATTGGCGTCGATGGCCTGCAGAAGAACCGTTGCGCAGGCATGCGCCAGAGCGCTGTACGCACCCGGGGTCACACCGTATTCCGCCTCATAGGCGGCGTTGAAATCGGCCGCGATGTCCAGCTCGAGGGCGTTGGCGCCCGCGATGGTACCGAACACGTTGTCTGAGTTCTCGACCCCGGCGAGGGTGATGAACGTACCCTCGTCGCCGCCCTTGCCCAGGTCGGTGATGCCGTCCGGGCCGACGAGCGGGATGTTGAGCAGGCCGGCTGCGCCCATGTCGCGGCGCAGCTGGCCGCCGCCCAAAGTCTGGGTCCCGCCGAAGAAGACGACGTCGAACGCGTCGCCCGCCGCGGTCAGGTCGGCCGAGAAGCTGGTGTCGACCGCGTAGTCATTGCTGACGCGGTCGACGATGGTGCCGCCGAGCGCTTCGAACTCAGTGCTGTACGAGTCCGCCACGCCGACGCCGAAGGCCGTCGTGTCATCGATCACCAGCACGGAGCGCTTGCCGAGGTCGTTGTACGTGTACTGCGCGCCTGCCGGGCCCTGGACGTCATCCGGGGTTGCGACGCGGAAGTAGTTGCGCTGGTCAGGCTTGGCCGGGCGGTAAACCTCCGACCCTTCCTTGGTCAGGTCGACGGCGGTGTTGGCCGGGCTGCACTGTGCGAGCCCGAACTCGTTGGTTACCGGGATGATCGCCCGCGCGACGCTGGAGTTGAACGGGCCGACCATGCCCACGACCTCGTCATCAGCGACGAGGGTGTTGGCATTGCTTGCGCCCTGCTCCGGGTTGTACACGCCGTTGACGGCGTCGTCCTGGACGTTGAGCTCGACCGTATAGGCGTGGCCCATTGCGGCGTCGTTCCACTCCTTGACCGCCAGCTCGATGCCCTGAAGGGTTGGCTGGCCGTTGGCGACGGATGCGCCGGACAGCGGCAGGTCGACGCCGATCTTGACCGCCGTGATCGACGGTCCGCCCGAAGGCGCCGCAGTCACACCGGGAGTAGCACTAGCGCCCGCGGTGGCACTAGCGCGCGGGGTCGGCGATGCGCCGCCCGTGCCGCAGGCCACGGCGATCATCGCCGTAACGGCCAGCGCGCTGGAATATCGGAGCTTCATAAGCCCTAGGTTCCTCCTCAAAGTTTGCTTGTCCTCCTCCGCATCGCGCGGAGCCTTCCGGCCCGGTCGGTCCGAGTAGGGGAGAGTGACGTCCATCGAGTCCGTAATGGATTGGTTTAGCGGAACCGCTCGATTGGCCGCGCCTCGACCCTAAAAGGTGACCGTACACAAAGGGCGCAGACGGCTGACCCGCTGACGCGATGCCGTATGATAGGCCGCGACGTCTCGTTTGCAACAGACGTTTGAATGCGCCCCGGAGCGAATCGACAGGGCCGCCGCAAGGTGGCACCCTGCACGTCCCGGAGCGGCGCGCTCGAGCGGCGGCCGGATCTACCGGTTTGATGAGACGTTTCGGGCACCCACGCGGGGCGCCTGAGCCAGACGAGGGACCTTGGCGAGCGTGGATCTCCAGGTACGCGAAGCGCGGCTGACCGACATTGATCGGATCACCGGTCTGATCGAGCGCACCGATTCACGCTGGACGCTCAGCCGCTTGGCTGACGCGGCCGATGTCCTGCGTCAAATGATCTACCTGCCGAACGGATCGTTGATCGTGGCGCTTGATGGCCGAATGGTCGTCGGGACGGCGGTCCTCGCGCTGCGGCCCTCGGTTAGCGCCGGCGGCCTGGTGGGCAGCATCGACCTTCTCGCGGTTGAGCCCGGACACGAGCTCGATGGCGTGGTCGAAGCATTGCTCGGCGAGACGATCCGCACGGCGCGCAACAAAGGCTGTGTCGTGCTCGAGAGTGAGCCGCCCGAAGACCCCGCCATGTTGACGCGCTGGGAAGCGGCGGGCTTCAGCGAAGCCGGTTCGCGTCTGCGCTGCCCGCTCGCGCGGGCCGCGGCGCTGACCTGGTAATCGGCCGCGCACACGCGGCCACCGCGCCGTAACCGGCGCGCACAACAAAACAGGAGAACTTCGTGAGTAAGAACGTCGCCGTCTTCGTAGACGTGGCGAACATCTTCTATGCCGCCAAGGCAGCCGGAGTCGATATCGACTACGTCACGCTGCTCAAGGCGGCCACCGCGGGGCGCGATTTCGTGCGCGCGTACGCGTACACCGGGCTCGACCCGGAAAACGACAACCAGCGCCAGTTCCACTCGTTCCTCGCGCGGAGCGGCTACAAGGTCATCAGCAAGGACATCCGCAAGTACGGCGATGGCCGCATCAAGGCGAACCTCGACATTGAGCTCGTGGTTGACCTGATGAAGACGGCGCGCAACCTCGACATCGCCGTGGTCGTGTCGGGCGACGGCGACTTCGCGAGCGCCATCCGTGCCGTCCAGGAGATGGGCGTGCGCGTTGAGGTCATTAGCTTCCGCGGCAACACGTCGTCTGACCTGATCGACGTGGCCGACCAGTTCACCGACATCGCCCAGGTGGCGCGCGTCGAGAAGGGCTCAGCGCGCAGCGGTCGCCGCGTGGCCGCCGAGGGCGACCTGTCGATGACCGAGGTGCCCGAGAAGGAAACAGAGGGCGCGCCGCGCCGCCGCCGCGGGCGAGCGGCCGAGGAGCGCCAGCGCACGCCGGTCGCGGCGGCTCCCGTCGCTACTGAGGCTGTACCTGCGGCGAACCTGGTCGCGCTGCCCGGCGAGCGCCTTTCGCGCGGTGCGGGCGCAGGCGACGACGCCGAGGGCGAGGGTGCGGATGACGCGCTCGACGCTGCCGTCGATGGCGATGCCGATGGCGATGGCCTGACCGAGGACGGACGCCGCCGCCGACGCCGCCGCGGTGGCCGCGGTCGCGGCCGTGGCCGGCGCACCGACGAGGCAGGAATGCCGCTCGAGCCAGCCGCAGCTGTCGCCGGTGGGCCCGCCGCTGGGGAGGAAGACGAAGACTTCGACGAGCCCCAGCCCGCGAACCTGCCGCATCACACCTTTGGCTCGGTCTGGGACAGTCAGATTGGCCTGCCGACTTCAGGATCGCCTGCGGTCGACTCGCTGAGCGGCGAGATGTCCGACGAGGAGGACCTCGAGGAGCCCGAGGTGCCGGAGTACCTGCTGGCCGAGCGTCGCCAACGCGGCGGTGCGCGTCAGGGTGGTCGCCCCGGCGCCCGCCCGGCGCGCGGCCGATCCGCCTACCAGGCGGCACTCGACCGCGAGCGCTTCGGAAACCGCGGCGCGCCGCAGCCGTCTTTCGGCGGCACGAGCACGCGCAGCCCGGGTGGCAATCGTGACCGTGGTCGCGGTGGCCGGCCCACGGGCCAGGGTGGCAGCCGGCCACCGCGCGCTCCGCGCATGGACGACCGGCCGCGCTACGACGAGGCACGTTCCTCGAGCGAGCCGTGGTCGGAGGTGCCACCGGAGCTCGAGGAGATGCTCCGTGCCGAGCTGTCGCGCAAGGCGCCCGCCGCGACCACGGGCGATAGGCCGGTAAGCCAGGCGCAAATCAGCGAAGTGCCGCTGAGCGAGATGCCGGCGCCAATAGCTTCCTTCGGAGCAACGACAGCGGCCGATGCCCCCGCGGCGGCCAAGCCTGCCCGTCGAACCCGAACCACCAAGGCCAAACCGGCTGACAGTTCATCGGCCGGTGAGGCGGCAACGGCTGCGACGTCGGCCCAGGCTGGCGCCCCGGCGGCGCGGTCGCGCACGACCAAGGCCGCCGCCACCAAGTCGACGGCGACGCGGACCCGCAAGGCGGCGTCAGCGGCTGATGGTGAGGCTGCGCCCAAGAAGCCGGCCACGCGGCGCAAAAGCGCTGCCGCAGCTGAGCCGGCTGCCGAGTCCACGTCGGAAGCCACGGAGGGCTGAGCCCGGGGACGTGGGCGTGTACCTGACCCGCGGCCAACCGTCAGCGCTGGCGTTGGTCCGGCGCGCGATCGAAAGCGAGCGGCCGCCGCACGCGCTGCTGCTCGTCGGCCCGACGGGTGTCGGCAAGACGACGCTCGCCATGGATCTGGCCGCGGGGCTGCTGTGTCTTGCGGCTGACCCGGCCGATCGGCCGTGCGGGCAATGCGCCGCGTGCCACAAGGTGGCCCACGGCAATCACCCCGACCTGCATCTGTTGGCGCCGGAGGGTGCCGG